>JACREA010000100.1 GCA_016218465.1 Nitrosomonadales bacterium
AACTACGGTTTCCGCCTGCCTTCAGCGATGGATAACCGCCCGTTGCGTTTCGATGAATTTGAAAAGGTGATGCGTCAGAGCGTCTTCATTTCCGCGACGCCGTCGGTGTACGAAGCCGAGCACGCCGGGCAGGTGGTGGAGCAGGTGGTGCGCCCGACCGGGCTGATCGACCCGCAGATCGAGGTGCGCCCGGCGACGCACCAGGTGGACGACCTGATGTCCGAGGTCAGGCTGCGCGTGGAGCAGGGCGAGCGCGTGCTGGTGACCACGCTGACCAAGCGCATGTCGGAAGACCTGACCGACTATTTTTCCGAGCACGGCATCAAGGTGCGCTATTTGCACTCGGACATAGAGACCGTCGAGCGCGTCGAGATCATTCGCGACCTGCGCCTCGGCATGTTCGACGTGCTGGTCGGCATCAATTTGCTGCGCGAAGGGCTGGATCTTCCCGATGTGTCGCTGGTCGCAATCCTCGATGCCGACACGGAAGGCTTCCTGCGCTCGGAACGTTCGCTGATTCAGACCATAGGCCGCGCCGCGCGCCACCTCAACGGCAAGGCGCTGCTGTATGCCGACAAGATCACCGACTCGATGCGCCGCGCGATCGACGAGACCGAGCGCCGCCGCACCAAGCAGGTGGCGTACAATTTCGCGCACGGGATCACTCCGCAGGGCGTGCAGAAACGCATCAAGGATATAATTGAAAGCATGTACGAGCCGGAGGAAGCACGCAGCCAGCTCAAGGCCGCGCAGACCCAGGTGAAGTATCTGGCGATGAGCGAAAAGGAAGTGTCGAAGGAAATCAAACGGCTGGAAAAGGACATGCTGCAAGCCGCGAAGAATCTGGAGTTCGAGAAGGCGGCGCAATTGCGCGACCAGTTGAAGAAGCTGCGCGAAAGTGTTTTTATATCACCGTTATGAATTACCTGTAGGAGCGGGCCATGCCCGCGATTGTTTTTTTTTTCGCGGGCATGGCCCGCTCCTAAAAATTGCAAGGGTTATCAAACGTCAAATTGAAGGCTCGCCAGCCGCGCGTAAAGCCCGCTCTGCTTGCGCAAATCTTCCGGGGTTCCGGTTTCGACGATACGCCCGTGTTCCATCACCACGATACGGTTGACCTTCTGCACGGTGGATAACCGGTGCGCGATGATGAGAGTGGTGCGTCCCTGCATGGCGGCGCTCAGTCCCTGCTGCACCAGGATTTCCGATTCCGCATCCAGCGCGCTGGTCGCTTCGTCCAGCAGCAGCAATGGCGCGCCCTTCAGAATCGCGCGCGCTATGGCGATACGCTGGCGCTGGCCGCCTGACAAACGGGTACCGCGCTCACCCAGGAATGTCTGGTACCTGTCCGGCAGGCGGTCGATGAATTCATCCACCAGTGCGGCCCGGGCGGCGGCGATGACTTCTTCATCGCTCGCGGTGGGCCGGCCATAGCGAATGTTCTCCAGCGCGTTGGCCGAGAAGATCACCGGGTCTTGCGTCACGATGGCGATCTTGCCGCGCAGGTCGTGCAGACCCAGTTGGCGGATGTCCTGCCCGTTGAGGCGGATGCAGCCGCCGGTCACATCGTAAAAGCGCAGCATAAGCTGGACCAGGGTGGACTTGCCTGCGCCGGAAGGGCCGACCAGCGCGACGCTTTCGCCCGGAGCGATGTCGAGGGTGATATTGTCCAGCGTTGCCATTTGCAGACGTGCCGGGTAACGGAAGGTGACATTTTCGAAGCGGATCGCGACTTGTTTTGGGAGTAGCAACGGTTGCGGAGCGGATGTTTCGGCAACAGCGGATTCGGCACGCAACAGTTCCAGCAGGCGTTCGGTCGCTCCCGCTGCGCGCATTACGTCGCCCCACACTTCGACAATCGTACCAACGCTGCCAGCCACCATCACTGCGTAGAGGACAAATGAGGCCAGTTGCCCGCCGGTCATGCTGCCGTCATGCACCTGTTGCGCGCCAACCCAAAGCACGAAAATGATGCTGCCCATCACCGCTGTGATGACCAGCATGGTCATTTCCGAGCGCATGCGGGTGCGCCGGATTGCAGTAACGAAGCTCTCTTCCGCTCGGTCAGCAAAACGTTTTGTTTCTCGCTGTTCCTGCGTATAGGCTTGCACGGTCGGCATGGCGTTGAGGATCTCACCGGCCAGTGCTGAGGCATCGGCGATCTTGTCCTGCGATTCACGAGAAAGTTTTTTCACCTTGCGCCCGATGGCGAAGAGGGGCAGCATCAGCAATGCCATCAGTCCGAGGTTCAGGGAAAACAGGTAAAAGCTGGTGGCCGCCAGCATGACCATGCCGCCAATTAACTGGAACAGGCTGCGCAAGCCCATCGAAATGGAGCTGCCAATCACGGTCTGGATCAGCGTGGTGTCGCCTGTCAGTCTTGAGAGTACTTCGCCGGTTTGCAGGGTCTCGAAGAACTGCGGAGACTGCACCAGCATCCGTGCATATACTGCGGTGCGCAAGTCCGCCGTAACCCGTTCGCCTACCCAGGACACTGTGTAAAAACGCGCCGCTACGGATATTGCCCACAGAGTCGCCAGAACAAACAGCAATACAAAATGGCTGTTCAGGGTGGATGTGCCAAGCAGCCCAACGCTGGTATTTTCCCGTTGCCCGAAACCGAAATCGATCAGGTCGCGAAACGCCAGCGGCACCAGCAGGATAGTAGCGGAGCTGATGCACAGCAGTGCGAAAGCCAGTGCGACCCGGACGCGATAGGGTTGCAAAAAAGGCCACAGATCTCGCAGAGGGGATAAACGCCGTACAGTGACAGATTGGGCTGGCGTGGTGGAAGGCATCGTTTAATTGGTGTGTGGAGAAATATTCTATTTTTACATTTTATGCGGGCTGATGTAGATGCAAATTAATTATGTCAGCTTTTGAGACACAGCTATCGCAACACAGTAAGATATCCACGATGAAAAATAACGTTTCTGTCGTTTTTGTCTGCATGGGCAACATCTGCCGTTCGCCAACGGCTGAAGCGGTGTTCCGTCATTATGTGGAGAATGCCGGTTTGGCCGGCCATATACTTATCGATTCGGCAGGCACGCATGATTACCATATCGGCGACCCGCCGGATTTGCGCGCGCAGCGTGCGGCACAGCAGCGGGGGTATGACATGAGCAGCTTGCGCGGGCGGCAGGTGGAGGAGGTGGATTTTCACCGCTTCGACTATGTGCTGGCGATGGACAAGGCCAACCTCTCCATTCTGCAACGTCTGGCGCCGCCTGCCAGCGGTGCCCAAGTGCGGCTGTTTCTCGAATATGCCCGGCATCATGTCGAGCGTGAAGTTCCCGATCCTTACTACGGTGGCAGCGATGGATTCGAACAAGTGCTGGACATGGTGGAAGATGCTTCGGAGGGATTGCTGCAGCATATTCGCCAACGTCATTTCGGGCACAGTTGATCCGGCAATGACCGCATGACCGTTAATCTCTGCCAAGCCTGCGGCGCGTGTTGCGCCCATTTTCGAGTTTCTTTCTACTGGGGCGAGGCGGACGACGCGCCCGGCGGCATCGTCCCCGCACAACTTACCGAAGCCATTTCGCCGCACCTGCGCTGCATGAAGGGAACAGCCAGCAAACCGGCGCGCTGCGTGGCGCTTGAAGGCGAAGTGGGGAAAAGGGCCTCGTGCAGCATCTACCCGCAGCGTCCATCCACCTGCCGCGAATTCGATGTGCTGGAGGCCGACGGTTCTGCCAATTCGCGCTGCGCGGAGCTGCGCACACAACTGCTGAAGTTTTAACTTTTTATAATATGATAAGCAAGTTGGCATTTAACTTGGCCATATGAATTCATGATCGTGAAAAGCCATTCGGAGTAACTATGTCTATATCTTCATTCCTCGGCGAAATGCCTGTTATCGGGGCACGTGTTTATGCTCATGCTTCTTCCCAGATTATCGGAAATGTTACTATCGGCAACGACAGCTCGATCTGGTGCAATGCGGTTTTGCGGGGCGACGTGAATCGTATTGTGATCGGTCAGGGCACCAACGTGCAGGATTTAACGATGGGGCACGTATCCCACAAGACGGCGGACAAGCCTGAGGGTTCCCCTTTGGTGGTCGGAGACTATGTGACTGTCGGACACTCCGTCGTTCTCCATGGCTGCACGATAGGAAACGAATGCCTGATCGGGATGGGCACGATCATCCTGGACGATGCCGTTATTCCCGATCATGTGATGATAGGCGCGGGCAGCCTGGTTCCGCCGGGCAAAACACTGGAAAGCGGGATGCTGTATGTTGGTCGTCCCGTAAAAGCCGTTCGTGCTCTGACCCCAGAAGAAATCGCCTATCTGAGGTATTCCGCAGAGCACTACGTTGAACTGAAGAATGATTATCTGAACAGCATGTTGGAAGTTTCTAGAACATAGCCCCAACGGAACGCATGAATATTTGGTGGGCGGTACTGGGTTCGAACCAGTGACCCCTGCCGTGTGAAGGCAGTGCTCTACCGCTGAGCTAACCGCCCCGAAGAGGGCGCGCATTAAATCATATCGCGCCAAATCCAGTCAATTTCTTTGTGCGTGCATTGGGCAAAGCCCGTAAAATGCGCGCCTTATTATTTGCCAATTCTGATTTGCTTATGACTATTCGTACTCGTTTCGCGCCCAGCCCCACCGGCTATCTGCATATCGGCGGCGCACGCACCGCCTTGTTCTCATGGGCGTACGCGCGCAAGCACGGCGGCACCTTCATCTTGCGGATCGAAGACACCGATGTGGAGCGTTCCACTCCCGAGGCGGTGCGGGCGATCCTGGACGGGATGAAATGGCTGAACCTGGACTGTGATGAAGGGCCGTTCTACCAGATGCGGCGCATGGATCGCTACAAGGTGGTGATCCGGCAGATGCTGGATGAAGGCACGGCTTATCACTGCTATATGACCGCAGAAGAACTGGAGGCGCTTCGTGAAGCGCAACGGGCGCGAGGCGAGAAGCCGCGCTATGACGGGCGCTGGCGTCCCGAGCCGGGCAAGGTTCTGCCGGAGCCGCCTGCAGGCGTGACGCCGGTAGTCAGGTTCAAGAGTCCGGCACACGGCGCGGTTGCCTGGAAAGACTTGGTGAAGGGACATATCGCTTTTGAAAACGCCGAATTGGACGACCTGATCATTGCGCGCGGCGACGGTACGCCGACCTATAATTTTTGTGTGGTGTTGGACGACTTGGATATGGGCATCACGCACGTGATCCGTGGCGACGACCACGTGAATAACACGCCGCGCCAGATCAACATCCTCAAGGCGCTGGGCGCGACGGTGCCGCAGTACGCGCACCTGTCGATGATCCTTGGCGACGACGGAACCAAGCTGTCCAAACGCCACGGCGCGGTCAGCGTGATGCAGTATGAAGAGGACGGCTACCTGCCGGAGGCGGTGATCAATTATCTGGCGCGTTTGGGCTGGTCGCATGGCGACGAGGAAATATTTTCAGTCGAGCAGTTCTGCCAGTGGTTTGATCTCGACCACATCACGCCTTCCGCCGCGCAGTTCAACACCGAGAAACTGAACTGGGTGAACCAGCATTACCTGAAGGTGGCTGACAATGCGCGTCTTGCCGCGCTGGTGCGTCCGCGCCTCGAAGCGCGCGGCGTGAAGGTAAGCACTGTGCCTGCGCTGGAAGCCGTGGTGGCGCTGTACAAGGAACGTGTCGCGACGCTCAACGAATTGGCCGATGCTGCCGAGGTGTTATACATCGACCTGCATCCCGCACGGGAACTGCTGGATACGCATCTTGTGCCGGAAGTGCTGCCCGCGTTGCGCGAACTTGCCGGGCGTTTTGCCGATGTCGCCTGGGAAGCCCCCGCGCTTAATGCGCTGATCAAGGAATTGCTGGCCAAGCACAATCTGAAGATGCCCAAACTGGCGATGCCGTTGCGCGTGATGCTGGTCGGACAGACGCACACCCCGTCGGTCGATGCGGTACTGGCGTTGTTTCCGCGCGAGACCGTATTGGCGCGCATGAAGAAGCATCTTTAAACTTTTTCGGAAGGCAGCTTTACAAGCATAGGTCGCATCACTATAATGCGCGCTCTTTTCGGGGTACCGGGGGTATAGCTCAGCTGGGAGAGCGCTTGCATGGCATGCAAGAGGTCAGCGGTTCGATCCCGCTTACCTCCACCAAAAGAGCTATTAATTATCAAAGTCCCCATCGTCTAGAGGCCTAGGACATCGCCCTTTCACGGCGGTAACACGAGTTCGAATCTCGTTGGGGACGCCAATCTTATCTGTAAAATTGGACACTTTATTATCAACACACTTGGTAAAAACCACCGGCTTCAGCCGGTGACTTTGACCTTCATGTGTTGACTCATGCGCGTTTAGGCAGGTGCGGTTGACGACTTTAGTCGTCGC
>JACREA010000104.1 GCA_016218465.1 Nitrosomonadales bacterium
CATCTGGTGCGTACCGTCCCCGGCAACGGTCTCATCGTATGCAACGGGCGCGAGGAATCGCTTCGGCGTGTACTCCAGCGCGGCTGCTGGACTCCGGTGGAGGAATTCGGCAGCAACGAGGGTTGGAGCATCGACGAGAATAATCGCGTAACACTAAACGGTAAACCGCAAGGAATGCTCGAATGGGACGTGCTCGGCGAGCATAACTGCATGAACGCGCTGTCCGCGCTCGCCGCCGCGCGCCATGCTGGTGTGCCCGTTGCGCAGGGCTTGGCTGCGTTAAGTGAATTCAAAAACGTGAAGCGGCGCATGGAAGTGCGCGGCATGGTCAATGGCATCACTGTGTACGACGACTTTGCGCATCACCCCACCGCGATCGACACCACCATCGCCGGTCTGCGCCGCAAGGTCTGCAAGGCACGCATCCTCGCGGTGCTGGAGCCGCGCTCCAACACGATGAAGCTGGGCGTGATGAAGGATGCGCTGCCCGGCAGCCTGAGGGAGGCCGACCTGGTGTTCTGTTACGGCGCGAACCTCGGCTGGGACGCCACCGCAGCGCTCGCCCCGCTGGGCAGCAAGTCCACTGTGAAGGACGACCTCAACGAACTGATCGAGGCCATCGCCGCCGCTGCGAAATCGGGCGACCATGTGTTGGTAATGAGCAACGGCGGGTTCGGCGGGATACACGAGAAGTTGCTTAAACGACTGGCGTAGGTCGGGTTTTAACCCGACCTACGGTTCCTCATTCTCCAGACCCAGTTCCTGTATCTTGCGCGTCAGGGTGTTGCGCCCGATGCCGAGCAGGGTAGCTGCCTCGATGCGGCGCCCGCCGGTATGGTGCAGTGCCTGCAGGATCAGGGTGCGTTCAAATTGCGCGGTAAGCTTGCCCATAATGTGATCTTCGCCGCGCTGCAAAGCCAGCCCTGCTTGCAGCGCCAGCACTGCGCTCCAATCCCCGCTTGGCGACGCTGCCTCATTGCGCCACTCAGGCGGCAGATCGGCGATCTCGATTCTCTGCGAGGGCGTCATCACCGCCAGCCAATGGCAAAGGTTCTCCAGTTGACGCACGTTGCCGGGAAAGTCCTGCGCGGCAAGGAAGCGCAACGCTTCCTCGCTTAATTGCTTCTGCTCTACGCCCAGTTCGCGTGCGCTCTTATGCAGGAAATATTTCGCCAGCAGCGGGATGTCTTCGCGCCGCTCGCGCAGCGGCTGCAGTCGCAGGCGGATCACGTTGAGCCGGTGAAACAGGTCTTCGCGGAATAACCCCTGCCTGACGCGCTCGTCGAGATTCTGGTGCGTCGCGGTGATGATGCGCACATTGGCCTTGATCGGCTGTTGCCCGCCGACACGATAGAAGTTGCCGTCCGACAGTACACGCAGCAGACGGGTCTGCAAGTCGGCGGGCATGTCGCCGATTTCGTCGAGGAACAGCGTGCCGCCTTCAGCCTGTTCGAATCGGCCTTGCCGCGTCGCCGCAGCGCCGGTAAACGCGCCGCGCTCGTGGCCGAACAATTCCGATTCGAGCAGGTCCCTGGGAATCGCGGCGGTATTAATGGCAATGAATGGCTTGCCGGCACGCTGGCTGTGGCGGTGCAGCGCGCGCGCCACCAGTTCCTTGCCGGTGCCGGATTCGCCGTTGATCAGCACGGTTGCCTGCGACTGAGACAGCTTGCCGATAGCACGGAATACTTCCTGCATCGCGGGAGCCTGGCCGAGTATGTCGGCAGCGGCTTCGACTTCCTGCGCCCCGCCCGATTTGCGCTGGCTCTGGTCCAGCGCACGCCGGATCAGTTCGACTGCGTGATTGATGTCGAACGGCTTGGGCAGGTATTCGAACGCGCCGCCCTGAAACGCGGAAACGGCGCTTTCCAGATCGGAGTAGGCGGTCATGATGATGGCAGGTATGAGCGGGTGGCGCTGATGCAGCGCCTGCAGGAAATCCAGCCCGGAACTGCCCGGCATGCGGATATCGCTGATCACCACTTGCGGCAGGCTGCTATCCAGCGCAAACAGCGCTTCATCAGCTGTGGCAAAGCTCTTGAACTCGATGTTCTCGCGCGTCAAGGCCTTTTCCAGCACCCAGCGTATCGAGCGATCGTCGTCTATGATCCAGACAGGTTGCATGTTCATCAGTTACCTTTATGGAAGTGGGAGCAACACGGTAAAGCATGTGCGTCCGGGTTCGCTTTCGAATTCTATTGCGCCGTGGTGCTGGCTGACATAGTCCTGCGCCAGCGTCAGCCCGAGCCCGTGGCCATCGGCGCGCCCCGACACCAGCGGGTAAAAAATCTTGTCCTGCAGTTCCGGCGGGATGCCGGGGCCATTGTCGATGATCTGCACCATCACCGCCAGCCGGTGGCGGCGCTTGACCAGCGTCACCTGCCGCGCAATGCGGGTACGCAGGACGATGGTCCCGTTGCCCTGCATCGCTTGTGCGGCGTTGCGCATAATGTTGAGCATTGCCTGGATCAACTGCTCTTTATCTCCAACCAGCGGCGGCAGGCTGACGTCGTAATCCCGCTGGATCGTCAATCCTGCCGGCATTTCCGCCAGCACCACGCTGCGCACGCGCTCCAGCACTTCGTGGATGTTGAGCGCACTGTAGTGCGAGGCGTTTTGCGGGGAGAGCAATTTTTCCATCAGCGAGCGCAGCCGGTCCGCCTCCTGCACGATGACTTGGGTGTATTCGCGCAAGGCCGGTTTTTCCAGCTCCTGCTCGAGCAATTGAGCTGCGCCGCGTATGCCGCCAAGCGGATTTTTGATCTCGTGTGCGAGGTTGCGTAACAGCAGGCGGTTGGCCTGCGTCTGGTCCAGCATCTGTTCTTCGCGCGCCAGTTTGAGCGGACGGTCCATCGGGTGAAATTCCAGCAGCAAACAGCGTTTGTCGAGCTGCACCGGCGTCGCCGCGCAGCGCAAATGCAGCTTGCCGTGCGCATGAGTACCCAGTGTCAGGTCATGCTCGATATAACTGGCATTGTCCCGGATCGCATGCTGCATCGCGTTGGCTAGTTGCATGGTATCCGTGAAGGCCTGTTGCACCGGTAGTCCGAGCAGATTTTTGCCGCTCATATCGAACAAATGTTCGGCAGCCGGGTTGATGTATGCAATACGCGAATCGTCGTCCAGCAGGATGACGGCGGTCGCCAGGTGTTCCGGCGTGAGAGAGAGAAAATCAGGCATACATGCTAGTAAGCAGAAAACGTGCCGGATGAAACAACGATTATTTCAATTTGGACAGTTCTGCTTTGAGCGCAGCGATATTTTTCTGGTGCAGCTCGACTTGTTCAGTAAGTGACTTGATATTCTCTTCATATTTGGCGACATTGCGATAAGTTTTACCGTCCGCTCCTTGAAAAACCTCAGGGCTTGCATCGTTCAGGTTCTGCTGCGATTCTCCGAGCAATTTCTCCTCGGCACTTAATTCATCCTGCAGAATTTTGCGGCGCGTTTCGTCACGTTCTTTTTGCTTTTCTGCATCCACCATTGGGAAATCGGCGGGTGAGCGTGGCTTGCCGGGCGGAACCATGGTGGGCAAAGGTTCCAGAATAATTTTTTTTCCGCCTTTGATCGGCGTACTGGAGTAAGTGACGTGCCCGTTCGCATCGACTGACTTGTATATATCCGCTTGCACCAACAATGGCCAGGCACACATCATGGCAAACAAGTATTGGGGCTTCATATTCGCATTCCTCGAAGTAACGCGGCAAGTATAGGGCAAGCATTGTTTACTGACAAACAATCACGGTTCAAAACAAAACGGGGCTTTCGCCCCGTTCTGCTTTCAAGCATGATACGTGATCAGATGCTGTAATACATTTCGAATTCGACCGGATGTGTGGTCATGCGCAAACGGGTCACCTCATCCATCTTCAAGGCGATATATGCATCAATGAAGTCGTTGGAGAACACACCGCCGCGCGTCAGGAATTCACGACCCTTGTCCAAGTGCGCCAGCGCCTCATCCAGTGAGCTGCACACGGTTGGGATTTTTGCGTCCTCTTCCGGTGGCAGATCATACAAGTTCTTGTCAGCCGGATCGCCGGGGTGAATCTTGTTCTGGATGCCGTCCAGGCCAGCCATCATCAGAGCCGCAAAGCACAGGTACGGATTAGCGGTCGGATCGGGGAAGCGGGTCTCGATACGGCGAGCCTTGTCACTGGCCACGTGCGGAATGCGAATCGAGGCAGAACGGTTTTTAGCAGAATAAGCCAGTTTGGTCGGGGCTTCGTAATGCGGAACCAACCTCTTGTAGGAGTTGGTGCCGGGATTGGTAATCGCGTTCAATGCCTTGGCGTGCTTGATGATGCCGCCGATGTAATACAGCGCGGTTTCTGACAAACCGGCATAGCCGTTACCGGCGAACAGGTTTTTCCCGCCCTTCCAGATGGATTGGTGCACATGCATACCGGAACCATTGTCGCCAACGATAGGCTTGGGCATGAAGGTTGCCGTCTTGCCGTATTGATGCGCAACGTTGTGCACCACGTATTTCAAAGCCTGTGTCTGGTCGGCGCGACGCACCAGTGTGTTGAATTTGGTGCCGATCTCGCATTGGCCTGCCGTAGCAACTTCGTGGTGGTGCACTTCTACTTCGATGCCGATGTCCTCCAGTGCAAGACACATTGCAGCGCGAATATCGTTCAGGCTATCGACTGGGGGAACCGGGAAGTATCCACCTTTGACAACGGGGCGGTGGCCGATGTTGCCGCTTTCAAACTTTTCCCCAGAAGACCAAGCGGCCTCTTCCGAATTGATTTTGCAGAAGCAACCGGACATGTCAATTTGCCAGTTCACAGAGTCAAAAATGAAAAATTCAGGTTCAGGACCAAAGTAGGCGGTGTCACCGAGGCCACTGGACTTCAGGTAGGCTTCGGCACGTTTCGCGATGGAGCGCGGATCTCGGTCATAGCCTTTGCCGTCGGTCGGCTCTACCACATCGCAGGTTATCACCAAGGTGTTTTCGTCCATGAACGGATCAAGGTAGGCGGTAACTGGATCCGGCATCAGCAGCATGTCAGAAGCTTGAATGCCCTTCCAGCCTGAAATGGATGATCCATCAAAAGCGTGGCCGTCTTCAAATTTTTCCATATTCACATACTTGGCGGGCACGCTAACGTGCTGCTCTTTTCCGCGCGTGTCGGTGAAACGGAAATCCACGAATTTAACATCGCGGTCTTTAATCATCTTCAATACATCATTTGCCGACATCGTCATAAAATCTCTCCTAAATCATCTAATTGAACAGCCATCAAAAACCACATGAATTTCAGACGCAGAAAACGTGCCAATTTCCAAGCTCCCCGCAAGTCGACATTGTGCCATAAGCCTGTTAAACGGCACAGAAAACATTTGCACCAAAAACAGGCATAAGAAGTTATTTCTCGCACTAATTCTGTGCATGATTGCGATGAACATGTATGCTGCGGAATAAGTCATCATTGCGCACCAACTCATCGCAACGCGCCTGCAATGCATCAGTTTGCTCGGCTACGTAGCGGTCGACGGGCAAATATATCTCTGCTTCTACTTTGCCATCCAGATAGTGAAACACCACGCGATTACCTTCCAGACTGAAATCTCCCAATCTATCGGCAAGATGCGCCAGCAATCCGGGGCGACTGGGCAGATTAGCGTTGGGCTTGGCTTGCAAATCGTCTTCCGGGTCGATATGCACCATAACATCCAGCACGTGATGGTTTTTAAGAACTGCATGTCGCGCCAGTTCTGCAATGTAATGCCCTTCCGACACACTGATCTTGGGGTCTACCACAATGTGCGCGTCAACCAGCGCATTGTCCGCCATCTTGCGTGTGCGCAACTCATGCAGGCCGAGAACTCCGTGAGTGTTAAGCAAGGTTTGCCGGATTGCTTCGACCTCTTCCTCGTCCAGTCCGGTATCGATAAGTTCTTCCATCGCCTCCATCGCCAGTTTGCCACCCATATGTGCAATCATCACGCCCACCACTGCTGCGGCCAACAGATCGAAAAAAGTATAACCGAGCAGATTGCCGATGACACCAACTATAACTACCAATGAAGATGCCGCGTCTGAACGTGCATGCCATGCGTTGGCCACCAGCATCTGGGAACGTACCCGCTTGGCCACAGCCAGCATGTAGCGGAACATGCTTTCCTTGGCGACCAGCGCGATGACCGCTATGGTGAGAGCCAGCGGACTTACCGACTGCAATGCTTCGGGATGCTGCAGACGCATCGCGGCAGAAACCAGTAACACCACCCCCAGCACTGCCAGAAATGCTCCTATAATAAGCGTTGCGGCAGTTTCCACGCGCGCATGCCCATAGGGATGATTGGCGTCCGCATGACGATTGCCATGCCTGTTCGCGTAAAGCACCAATATGTCGGATAGCAAATCCGACAATGAATGCAAACCGTCCGCCATCAATGCTTGCGAGTGCGCAAAGAATCCTCCGGCGACCTGAAAGAACGTCAGCAGCAAATTGATGACGATGCTCACCCAGGTACTTTTTTGCGCGGCAGCAAAGCGCTCGGGATGCATTGGTTCAAAGACCCCGATGTGTTCCTGGTTCTGGTTCGGTTGAGTGTGATTTTTCATGTCGGTTGCGCTAATATGCGTTCGTGCCGTGCAGCATAGCATCCGCGCCAGATTCGTTATACAACGTTATATTACAGAAAGATTCAGCATGGGAAAAATTACCGCCATTTTGCATGCCGCCCAACAGCGCGCCAAAGATATGAACCTGCCTTATGAGGGTGCACTGTTACCTGTCGAAGCCTACGAAATCATGCATTCCGCGCCTGGTGCAAAACTGGTTGACGTGCGCACTCGTGCCGAAATCGATTGGGTTGGCAAAATCCCCGGCGCTGCACAAGTCGAGTGGGCGATATATCCCGGCATGCGCCTTAATCCGAATTTTATGGCACAACTGGAACAACTGGTGGATAAGGAGGCTCTAGTGATGTTTATTTGCCGCAGCGCCGTACGATCTCATTCTGCGGCAATTACTGCTACGCAAGCCGGTTACTCCGACTGCTACAATGTACTGGAAGGCTTTGAAGGCGACAAAAACAGCGATAATCACCGCAATACCCTGGGCGGATGGCGGGCGGCGGGGCTACCATGGGAACAGGGTTAACCTCATTAACGTAAAGCTCGCGCTGCGGTTCGTTTGCCCCCTCGCCCGCAGGGATTGAAGATCGCTTTTCTCGTTCGCCTCCTCGCCCGCTTGCGGGATAACCAGCGACTTGGTCGCCGTCTTTAGGCGGCCTAGTCGAATGGCTAGTAGTTCCATCAGAGGATTGAGGAGAGGGCATCGGGAGAGGTTTGGGGTGAGGGAAACGGGCATGGCGTGTTTTCATCATCTAGGTCAGCATCTCTGCCATGCACGTTAGACATAGTCCACGATCAGCGGCGCGTGATCCGAGAAGCGTTGCGATTTGCAGATATCCGCTGCCCGTGCTCGTGATGCGAAACCGGGAGTAGCAATCTGATAGTCGATGCGCCATCCTGCATTATTGGTCCATGCACGACCTCGATTAGGTGCTAAAGCGGCAAGTCATTGGTTATCACCACGAACGAACGGATTTATTCAGCGCTCTTTTAAATAATACCCCTGTTGCCCTCCGGCTTGAAGCATCAGGCGCAACATGCTAGCCTGTTTCGCATTCCCTACCCTGAATTCCGAAATTCTCCCGATGGTTCTTTCCGACCGCATTCACACTTATGGGCAGCACCTGTTGCGGCGCTATGGCGAGCGCGTGCACAAGATTGCCCTGGATGCAGGTTTGACCTGCCCGAATCGCGACGGCAGCAAGGGTATCGGCGGCTGCACTTTCTGCAACAACGATTCGTTCAGCCCCAACGGGCGCACGCCGCCAACTTTGCGTGAACAGATGGAGTCGGGCAGGCGCGCAATACGCCGTCGCACCCGCGCTACAAAGTTCATCGCCTATTTTCAGGCGTATACCAATACTTACGCCAAGGTCGAACAATTGCGGGCGATGTATGAAGAAACTTTGAAAGACCCGGACGTTATCGGCCTTTCAATCGGGACGCGCCCGGATTGCATATCGTCTGAAGTGCTCGATCTGCTGGTTGAATTCCGCGCTCGCGGCCTTGAGGTGGTGCTCGAACTCGGATTACAGTCGGCCTTCGACGAAACCTTGCGGCGCGTCAATCGCGGCCACGGCCTCGCAGAATACGTCGCCGCTGCCACTGCGGCACACCAGCGCGGCATTCCGGTATGCGCCCACCTGATCGTCGGTCTGCCAGGCGAAGACGAAGTGCACTACCATGCCAGCCTCGATACGGTACTCGACATCGGTGTTGACGGTCTCAAGCTGCATCCGCTGCATGTCGTAAAACATACCTTGCTCGCGCAGGAATGGCGGCGCGGTAAATACACCCCGTTGGGCCGCGAGGAATACATACGCATTGCCGCCGACCTGATCGAACGTACGCCTGAGCATGTTGTCTACCACCGTGTTACCGGTACTTCGCCTAAAGACATATTGCTTGCTCCCGAATGGAGCTCGCAGAAATGGAATGTACTGAACGGGATTGAACGCGAACTGCGCCGGCGTGATAGCCGCCAGGGGCGGCTTGCCGGCATCCCATTTATCTTTAAGGAACTTCGTCATGTCGCTTGAACTGGTTTGCCCGGCGGGCAATCTGCCAGCCCTGAAGATTGCCGTGGACAACGGCGCCGATTGTGTCTACATGGGCTTTAAGGACAATACCAATGCGCGCGCTTTCGCCGGGTTGAATTTCGATCAGGCAAGTGCACGCGATGGAGTGCGTTACGCCCATGCCAAAGGCGCCAAGGTGCTGCTTGCCCTGAACACTTTTCCGCAGTCCGGCAAGTGGGAGCGCTGGCGGGGTGCAGTGGATAATGCCGTGGAACTGGGCGTCGATGCCGTCATCCTGGCGGATCCCGGCCTGATGCGCTACGCATCGAGAACCTACCCGAAACTGCGACTGCATCTGTCGGTGCAGGGCTCTGCCACCAACTACGAGGCGATCAACTTCTACCACGAACATTTCGGCATTCAGCGGGCAGTCTTGCCTCGTGTGCTGTCGCTGGCGCAGGTCGAACACGTCGTGAAGAACACCCCGGTGGAAATCGAACTGTTCGGTTTTGGTGGATTATGCGTCATGGTCGAGGGACGCTGCGCGCTGTCCTCGTATGCCACCGGCGAATCGCCCAACACCTGCGGGGTATGCTCGCCGGCCAAGGCGGTGCGCTGGGAGAAGACACCGCAGGGCCTGGAGTCGCGCCTGAACGGCGTGTTGCTCGACCGCTATGGCGATAACGAAAATGCCGGCTACCCGACGCTGTGCAAGGGCCGCTTCGAGGTCAACAACGAGACCTACTATGCGATTGAGGAACCGACCAGCCTCAATACGCTGGAGATGCTGCCGGAGATGATGGATATGGGCATCGCCGCGATCAAGATCGAAGGCCGCCAGCGTAGCCCCGCTTACGTCGAGCAAGTCACCAAGGTGTGGCGCGCAGCTATTGATGCAGCCGAACGGGCGCCGCAAAACTACACCGTCAACCCGGCGTGGATGGCGCAACTGAACAAGCTCGCCGAGGGGCAGCAGCACACCCTCGGCGCATATAATCGTCCGTGGAAATAATATTTTGATGAAACTGTCACTTGGCCCCATCCTCTACTACTGGGAACGCGACACCGTATTCAACTTCTATGAAGAAATCGCCGCGACGCCGGTGGACATCGTCTACCTGGGCGAAGCCGTCTGCTCGCGCCGCCAGATCGTGCGCCTCGATGACTGGCTGGAGATAGCGAAAAAGCTTGCCGATGCCGGCAAGGAAGTGGTGCTCTCCACGCTGGCGCTGATCGAATCCGAATCCGATTTGAAGAGATTGCGCCGCATCGTCGAAAACGGCAAGTTCGCACTGGAAGCCAACGACATGGGCGCCGTGCGCCTTGCTTCGTCCGCGAAAATTCCGTTCGTCGCTGGCCCGCACATCAACACCTACAATCCGCAAACGC
>JACREA010000102.1 GCA_016218465.1 Nitrosomonadales bacterium
ATATAGGCCATGACCTGACATCCATAATCCGCGAACTTGCTTAACCGTAACATACCCACCTCACCGAACTAGGACTATTCTAGTCCTAATTAGAGTGCAACGCAATATGCGCAGTAAAAATTACGGTTTTTTGGTGTGCGGGGCCTGCTACAGGGAGACGAGTGCTACAGAGAGGCGAGTTGCAGAAACTTCATATCGGTGGGTAAATTTAAAATAAGCAGGTATAAACTTAAAAACTTTTTTTATCCACGAAAAACACGAAATTCACGGAATCAATCAATAGATTACTTAAAGGTGCCACCTCACACTTTGGGTGCCGCTAATAATCTTGGCATCTGTTTGAATATTTACGTGCTTTTTCGTGTTTTTCGTGGACAACTGCTTTTTCTAGATTAAAAACGGTATTTAACGCGCTATTACGCGCTGAGCAGATTGATGATCGTTTTGATTTCATGGCGAAGTGCTGGGATGTTGAGTGTCGTTGCAGACACATCTGCTTGATGGCTCTCAACCTGGCCTGTATCTTCCAGACGGTTGCGCGCACCGCTGATGGTAAAGCCCTGCCCATAGAGCAATTCGCGTATACGGCGGATCAGCAATACTTCATGGTGCTGGTAATAGCGGCGATTGCCGCTGCGCTTGACCGGTTTGAGCTGGGTGAATTCCTGTTCCCAATAACGCAGCACGTGCGCCTTGACCCCGCACAATTCGCTGACTTCACCGATGGTGAAATAGCGCTTGGCGGGAATCGGCGGGAGCTCGGAATTAGGACTGTGGTTTTCCATGATAGGTCTTTTCCACCATTGTCTTCAGTTTCTGGCTGGGGTGGAACGTTACCACGCGGCGCGCGCTGATCGGAATTTCTTCGCCGGTTTTTGGATTGCGCCCCGGACGCTGCGGCTTGTCGCGCAATTGGAAATTACCAAAACCGGATAATTTCACGCTCTCGCCCTGTTCCAGTTGCATTCTAATTTCTTCAAAAAACGCTTCTACCATATCCTTGGCTTCGCGTTTATTGAGGCCGACTTTTTCGAACAGCAAATCAGATAGTTCGGCTTTTGTTAATGTTGTTGTCATTACTCTCCCCTCCTACATACGCAATTGCGCACCGTGCTTTTGCATTATATCCACCAACAGCGCGATGCTTGTTTCAATTTCAGAATCCGTGAGTGTTTTTTGAGTATCTTGTAATAACACGCGGAATGCAAGGCTTTTTTTATCTTGCTCCACACCCTTGCCGCGGTACACGTCAAACAGCGAAATCTGAGCCACACCAAGTACCGATGCGGTCATCATCGCATCCAGCAAAACCTGTACGTTGACCGTTTCGTCGACCAATACCGCCAGATCGCGACGCACCGGCAAAAACTTTGCAATTTCGTGCATGCGCGGCACTTTCGCCTGTGTCGTCGCGCCGAGTTCGACTTCAAACCACACGGCGGGCTGAGCCATGTCATATTGTTGCTGCCACTGCGGATGCAATTCGCCGATCCAGCCGACCGTCTGCCCGCTGCAATAAATCTGCGCGGAACGACCTGGATGCAAAGCCGGGTTGGATGCCGCAACAAAGCGCAACTCCTGCGGCGCAAACAAGGCTTCGACATCAGCCTTAACATCATAAAAATCGACTGGCTTGGCGGCTGTTCCCCATTGTTCTGGCTGGGCTGCACCATATGCGATACCCGACAGCCGCTGGCTCTGCACATACTCGCCATCCACCTTGGCAAAACATGCGCCGGCCTCATACAGGCGTACACGCAACTGATTGCGATTCAGGTTGAAGCGCAACGCGCCCACCAGCCCGCCGATCAGGCTGCTGCGCATTACCGCCAGATTGCTGGCGATCGGGTTCTGCAGTGCAACCGGATTATCATTGCCGCATAATTCGCGTTCGACCTGTTCATCGATAAATGCATAACTGACGATTTCCTGATAATCGCGCGAAACAAGAGTCTGCTGAATCCGCGACAGTGGGCGTTGCAGTTCGCTGTACGGCAGCATGGTCAGCGCGGCTTGCGGTGCCAGCGCAGGAATATTGTCGTAGCCATGCAGCCGCGCCAGTTCCTCGATCAGGTCGGCTTCAATTGACAGATCGAAACGGAAGCTCGGCGGCGTCACGCGGAAGTCGTCGTCTAACAAAGGCCTCGCAGAGGCGGCGGTTGCCCCCTCCCCTGCCGGAATTGAAGATTGCCTTTCTCGTTCGCCTCCTCGCCCGCTTGCGGGATAACCAGCGGCTTGCCCATCGTTTTTTGAGGGGTTAGCCGAATGGCTAGTTGTTCCATCAGAGGATTGAGGAGAGGGCATCGGGAGAGGGTTGGGGAGAGGGCTGTTCGCTGTGAACTCGAATTGCAGGCGTTTCAACAGCGCTGCAATCTGGGTGTTATCCAGCACAATGCCTAGCACCCGCGCGACGCGCGAACGGCGTAATGCAATCGCTGTGCGCTTCGGGAGTTCACCGCGTGCTTCGCTGATTTCCCCGGCACTGCCGCCGCAGATTTCCAGCAGCAGTTGCGTGGCGCGCTCCAATGCCTGACGCGTCGCCGCAAAATCCACGCCGCGCTCGAAGCGAAACGATGAATCGGTCGCCAGACCGAAACGGCGCGCCTTGCCGGCAATCGCATCGGGGTGGAAAAAGGCGCTCTCCAGAAACACATCCCGCGTGGCGGTTTCCACTCCGCTGCCCTGCCCGCCCATGATGCCCGCCAACGCCAGCACCCGCGCATCGTCGGCGATGACCAGCACCTCCCCGTCGAGCTTCACCGTCTGCTCGTTGAGCA
>JACREA010000103.1 GCA_016218465.1 Nitrosomonadales bacterium
ACATCTACTGCGACTACGACTTTGCGCAACTGGCCGGACGCGCCACCGCGCTGCAAGCCAGCGGCGACATGGCGCATCTGGTGCAGGTCGACAAACCGCCGCACCACTCAAACGGGGATTTCCTGCTACACAATGGTCGCCTGCTCACAACTAACGACCAGCGACTAACGACTAACGACTTGAAGTTAACCTTCAGCGGCATCGGCATCTACCACCCCTCGCTGTTCAAAGATATCCCGCGCGGCAGCATTGCGCCGCTCGCACCGCTGCTGCGTGCGCAGATTGCCCTCGGCAAGGTCAGCGGCGAACATCACCGGGGCTTATGGATGGATGTCGGCACACCGGAGCGCCTCGCCGAACTCGACAAGCTGATTCGCGCGTCGCACAATGCGCCATGACCATTGACCCGTCTATCTGCGCAAAACGTCGCGACCGCCTGCTTGAAAAAATGCAGCGCGGGATCGCCATTATCCCCACCGCGCCGGAAGTGGCGCGCAACGGCGACACCCATTACAGCTACCGCTACGACAGCAACTTCTATTACCTCAGCGGCTTTATCGAGCCGGAGGCGGTGCTGGTGCTGGTATCAGGGAACGAGCCGCAAACTATCCTGTTCTGCCGCGAGAAAAACCTCGAGCGCGAAGTCTGGGATGGCTTCCGTGTTGGCCCCGATGCCGCAAAAGAGCAGTATGGGTTCGATGCGGCTTACCCGATCGCGCAATTGGATGAAAAACTGGCCGAACTGATGGGCAACCAGCCTGCGCTGTTTTATCCCGTGGGCCACGATACCGCATGGGACCAGCGCATCCTCAAACTGCGCGGCGAAGTGCAGGCCAAAGTTCGCAGCGGCATCCGCGCCCCGAACGAAATACACGACGTGCGCACGCTGCTCAACGAAATGCGGCTGTTCAAGGACGAACACGAACTGGCGATCATGCGTAGCGCCGCCGAGATTTCAACGCAAGCCCACCGGCGTGCGATGCAATTCGCGCACCCCGGCCAGTTCGAATACCAGATTGAAGCCGAATTGCTGCACGAATTCTGCCGCCACGGCGCGCGCCATCCGGCCTACCCTTCCATCGTCGCCGGCGGCGCAAATGCCTGCGTGCTGCACTATGTGGGCAACAACGCAATGCTCAAGGACGGCGACCTGCTGCTGATCGATGCGGGCTGCGAACTGGACGGTTACGCCTCCGACATCACGCGCACTTTCCCGGTGAACGGGCGTTTCCTCGCCGCACAGAAAGACGTTTATGAAATCGTGCTCACCACGCAGGCCGCCGCCATTGCCGCCGCACAACCGGGCAACGCCTGGAACGCGCCGCATGACGCCGCGCTGCGCGTGCTGGCGCAAGGTTTCATCGACCTCAAGCTGTGCAAAGGCAGCGTGGATGCCGTGCTGGAAAGTGAGAGCTACAAGCGGTTTTACATGCACCGCACCGGCCACTGGCTGGGCATGGACGTGCATGATGTCGGCGATTACAAGGTCGGTGACACCTGGCGCACGCTGCAACCCGGCATGGTATTCACCGTCGAGCCGGGGTGCTACATCCGCCCCGCCGATGACGTGCCGCTGGCGCTATGGAACATCGGCATCCGCATCGAAGACGATGTGGCGATCACTGCACTAGGCAATGAAGTATTGACTGCAGCTGCGCCGAAAACGGTGGCGGAGATCGAAGAATTGATGCGGCAGTGAATCCACGAATAAAGCCACGCCAAGTTGCAGTTCGATAGCATTGGCAGCTGCCATCGCGGAAAATATTGCCCTGACTCAAACCAGAAACTGAACGGTAACAGTATGATACTGGACGCCAGACGTTAGCGTGTCAACGAAGTAACATTGGGTAAAAAGCAAGATAATGAAGGGCTTTTATGTTGCTTGGACGTTACCGCGTTTGGCTCTGTTAATCATTTTTTTAACTTCATCACTTGTTTTTATTGCGATCAATTCAATTTCAGGGTGTTTTTGTGAAAAGACCCTAAATATTTCATCCGCAAATGCCTGTCCAATAATTTCAACGCCTTCAAAATTAAATATGACAGTTTTGAATAGCTCGACTCGTGCAAGAACTCTTTTGGCTTGAGAACGAGAGATTAATTTATCTTCCCCATATTGAGCCATCTTTACTGGCACAATAGTTTTATTGAAACCGTAATCATCACCGGAAGTAAATTTATCAAAAATTTTCTTTGTTGTTCTTGAAGTGTGATTGTGTATTTTCATCCATACACTAGTGCCCGAAGAGAAATCATTCTTTTCAAGAATCCAATCTTCATCATCGCCAAACTGGTGCGTAAAAAAAACATTCCCTGAAAGAATATCGAATGAGTCGAACATTCGTGAAGTGAAAAAAATCCCTTCTCCAGAATGATTGCCTGGGTCAGTTGTAAGTTTGCCCTTGGATAGTTCAAGAATGGCATGTCGTTCATCCAATAGATTCATTGTCGTTTGAATCTTCTTAAAGATGCCGACCCCGTTATCCATCAATAACATTTCAGTGCTCATGGCATTTTTTCTTACTCTTACTCGTATCTCGGAGCCGCTGGAATGATCTATTGCGTTGTTAAACATCTCTGTAAATCCATAGTGCCAAATATCCAGAACATTATCTGGCAATGGAGAAAGGAATGGACGAATAGAATCAGCCCATACCAAATCCTCGGCTAAATCATGGTTTATCTCCCAACGTTGTTGCCATTCAACGAGAGCCGCCAGCTTATAAGTGCGACTTCTGGTTTTTCCAGATTCTGACAATGCTTGCTCAGCGCAAAGCTTTTGCAGGTGCTTATTGATGGCCTGCCGAGTAATTTTAAAATTCTCAGCAGTTACTCTACCAATATTGCTCGGATGTTTTTCGACATGTTCAAGTATGAAACGTCGGATATCCTCCCCTCTTGCTCGCACCTTCGTCACTTGAAGCCTCCTTAATTTGTTTGTCAATAGCAACTACAATCATTGTCAACCATTGCAAGCTAAAATGTCAACCAAATAAACAGTATTGTCAACTTTTTGCGCGAAACCTTGCTATTGATAACCCTTGAATAAACATTCAATGCCTTGAATTTTAATCGCAAAGAACATTGTCAATAGAACTATCGCAGGATTCCAGAAATATTTTTAGAACCTTGAAAAAATCGATAATGTTTGGTAGATTGCATGCATCGGTGTCACACAATTACATGACCAAGTCTTGTGTTACGTCATTTCCCCGTTGACAGCTACCTCGGCATCGCCCCCCCAAGAATTCTTCAACAACGGCTTCGCCGTCCCAGTGCTATTGCCGTCGCACGGCGAAGCTATCGAACATTGCCCCGATGCGGCTGCATAACGCCTCATCCAGAAATTCCTGCACCGGGTAGGAGCTGACTTTCTCGTCTGCGCACCCTTGGGGGCGAAACTCCTGCAACACGTAATTCCGCACGCCCATTTCCCGCAACTCTTTCGCGAGTTGCAATAATGAATCCCGGGTGTGATACAGCGGATGCACCGTGGTGCGGAATTCGCAGGGTACAACGCTGTCCAGCAACAACCGGGCGCTTTCCCGCGCCTTCTCGCCGCTCGCGGGTGTGCCAGTCACCTTGTCGTAGTTGCTGAAAGCCGCCTTGATGTCCATGCCGACCCAGGAAAGCAGCGGCAGCAGTGCGCCGAGGCGCGATGGATAGGTGCCGCCGGTATGCAGGCCGGCCTTGAAGCCGAGGTCGCGCACTTCGTTGATGGCGGATTCGAGACTGTCTTGCAGCGTCGGCTCGCCGCCGCTAAACACGACCGCATCCAGCAAGCCCTGTCGGCGTTGCAAAAAGCTGAGCACCAACGGCCAGTCCATTTGGGTGTCGCTGTGACGGGGAATGAGATGGGGATTGTGGCAGTAGCCGCAGCGCCACGGGCAACCCTGACAGAACACCACCGCAGCAAGGCAACCGGGAAAATCGGTGCTGGTGAGCGGCGTGAGGCCGCCGATCTGGAGGTTTGGCAAGACAGGCTCCGTTTCGATGATTTGGCGATTCAACGTTCCCAAATAATTCATAAACCTGTCATTCCCGCGCAGGCGGGAATCCAGTTAGTTAAAAAATTCTCGCGAAGCGGGACGATTGTTTTTGCTGGATTCCCGCCTGCGCGGGAATGACAAAGCCGGGCTTTAGCCCGGCCTGCAACGCCGCTCTGATGTTCGCTTAATTACCAGATTGCGTGAACACTAGGCAGCGCGGCATTCCTGAAAAAACTTGCGCTCGCCATGCTCGCCTTTCTTGCCGATGTTGAATGACGCTACCGGGCGGTGGTAGCCCATCACGCGGGTCCACACTTCGCAGGGCTGGCGCTCCGCGTCGGTTAATACGATTTCGTTGGCCTTCAGATTGGTCTGGTTGGAAAGGTCGGTCATATCTGTCTCCTTGTCTGTTGTTTAATGATGGGCAATATTCAAATAGTACAAATCAGGCTGCCAGTTTTCTGCGTTTCTCGGCAAGAATTTCCTGGTCGCACTTCGGGCAATATTTGTGCTCGCCTTCGATATACCCGTGTTGCGGGCAGATCGAGAACGTCGGTGTGATCGTGATGTACGGCTGGCTGAAGCGTTCCAGCGAGCGGCGCACCAGCGACTTGCAGGCCTCCGCGCTGGAGATGCGCTCGCTCATGTACAGATGCAGCACAGTGCCGCCGGTGTACTTGCGTTGCAGTTGCTCCTGGCGTTCCAGCGCCTCGAACGGGTCGTCGGTGAAGCCGACCGGCAGTTGCGAGGAGTTGGTGTAATAGGGCATTTCCTTGCTGCCGGCCTGAATGATGCCGGCGAAGCGCTTGCGGTCTTCCTTGGCGAAGCGGTAGGTGGTGCCTTCCGCCGGGGTGGCTTCGAGGTTGTACATGTGCCCGGTTTCGTCCTGGAACGCGAGCATCCTGGCGCGCAGGTGGTCAAGCAGGCGCACCGCGAACTGGTGGCCCCACTCGCTGGTGATGTCGTGCTCGTCGTGCGTGAAGTTGCGCACCATTTCGTTGATGCCGTTGACGCCTAGCGTGGAGAAGTGGTTGCGCAGCGTGCCGAGGTAGCGTTTTGTATACGGGAACAGGCCCGCATCCATGTGGCGCTGGATCACCTTGCGCTTGATTTCCAGGCTGTTCTTGCCGATTTCCAGCAGTTCGTCGAGGCGGCGCAACAGCGCTTCTTCGTTGCCCTGATAGAGATAACCGAGTCGCGCGCAGTTGACCGTGACCACGCCCACCGAGCCGGTCTGCTCGGCGCTGCCGAACAGCCCGTTGCCGCGTTTCAGCAGCTCGCGCAGATCGAGCTGCAAGCGGCAGCACATCGAGCGCACCATGTTCGGCTTGAGGTCGGAGTTGATGAAGTTCTGGAAATACGGCAGACCGTATTTCGCGGTCATCTCGAACAGCCGCGTGGCGTTTTCCGATTCCCACGGGAAATCGGGGGTCATGTTGTAGGTCGGGATCGGGAAGGTAAATACGCGTCCCTTGGCATCGCCCTTGGTCATCACTTCGATATAGGCGCGGTTGATCATGTCCATCTCGGCCTGCAGCTCGCCGTAGGTGAACGGCATATTCTTGCCGCCGATGACCGGCACTTGGCCGCGCAAGTCTTCCGGGCATACCCAGTCGAAGGTCAGGTTGGTGAACGGCGTCTGCGTGCCCCAGCGCGACGGTACATTGAGGTTATAGACCATTTCCTGGATGGACTGCCTGACGTCGTCATAGTGCAGGTTGTCCTTGCGGATGAACGGCGCCATGTAGGTATCGAAGGAGGAGAACGCCTGCGCGCCGGCCCATTCGTTCTGCAGCGTGCCGAGAAAATTGACGATCTGGCCGACCGCGGAGGACATGTGCTTCGGTGGCCCTGCCTCAACCTTGCCCGGCACGCCGTTCAACCCCTCGTTGAGCAGCGTGCGCAGCGACCATCCGGCGCAATACCCCGCAAGCATGTCGAGGTCGTGCACATGGATGTCGCCTTCGCGGTGTGCGACGCCAACTTCCGGCGGATAGACATGGTTGAGCCAGTAGTTGGCCACCACTTTACCCGAGACGTTGAGGATCAGACCGCCCAAGCTATAACCCTGATTGGCGTTGGCGTTGACGCGCCAGTCCATCTGGTCGAGGTATTCATTGATCGAGCTTTCCACGTCCACCACGGTCTTGCGGTCTTGGCGCAGCTTGGTGTGCTGTTCGCGGTAGACGATGTAGGCGCGGGCGGTCTTGAGGTGGTTCGCGGAGATCAGCACCTGCTCGACCGCGTCCTGGATCTTCTCGATGTGCGGCGGTTCGGCGCGGAACTTGTGGATCAGGACCTTGACCACCTGGGCGGTGAGCAGGAACGCCTCGTTGGCATCCAGTTCGCCGGTGGCGGCGCCGGCCCGCTGGATCGCGGAACGTATTTTTTCGGAATCGAAAGGCGCCAGCGTGTTGTCG
>JACREA010000106.1 GCA_016218465.1 Nitrosomonadales bacterium
ACCTCACTGTACTCAATCCCCTGTCTACCCCTCGCGCAACCGTTTTTCCGCCGCCATCAGCGGGATCGGCTGCCCGAGCAACACCAGCACATCTCCGGCCCGCATCACCATGTCGCCGGCCGGTTGGCTGCCGCGCACGTTGTGGCGGCGCACTGAATTGACTTCTACTTCCAGCTCGGCCAGATTGGCCTCATCCAGCGTTTTGCCGACTGCGGCATCACGTTCGTCCAACAACACGCTATGAAAGCGCGGTTGCATGCTTTCCGTGGTTTCGCCCACCTCTTCGGCAGGTACACGAAAAAATCCGCTGAATACGCTGTAGCGGCGCGCACGGCTTTCCTGAATCTGGCGGATGACGCGGTTAAGCGGCACGCCGGCCATCAGCAGCGCCTGCGAAGCGAGCATCACGCTGCCTTCCGTCACTTCCGCCACCACCTCGGCTGCACCCGCCTTCTTTAACTCTTCGATGTGGGAATCGTCGGTCGTGCGTACCACCACGGGCAGATCGGGACGAATTTGATTTACATGATGCAGAATTTTCAGCGTGGAATGTTTGTCGTTGTAAGTGACCACCAGCGTCTTGGCGCGCATCAAT
Organism: Nitrosomonadales bacterium; assembly: GCA_016218465.1. Classification (GTDB taxonomy): domain Bacteria; phylum Pseudomonadota; class Gammaproteobacteria; order Burkholderiales; family Gallionellaceae; genus Gallionella. The sequence goes on from JACREA010000106.1 coordinate 596, forward strand.
CCGGCAGCCATCAGCACCTCGCGCTTGGCGGCATCGCCATATACCACGCTCTCGCCCGCCGCAACGGCCTCGTGTACCCGGCGCGGGTCGAGATCGAGCGCGATGAAGTCGATGTCCTCTTGCCCCATGAAACTCGCCAGAGCCTGCCCGCTGCGCCCGTAACCGCAGATGATAATGTGCGCATCCGCGCCCATGCTTTGCACTGCGATCTGATGCACCTGCAGGGCACGGTCCATCCACGCCGAAGGAGAAATGCGACGCACGATAGCTTCGGCATGATGAATCAAAAAGGGCGCGCCCAGCATGGAAATCAGCATGGCTGCCAGCACGTTCTGCATCACATCTTTTGGGAGCAGATTCACTTCGCCCGCCAAGGTCAACAGCACGAAGCCAAATTCACCCGCTTGTGCCAATCCCAGGCCGCCACGGATCGACGTTCCCCAATCCCCGCCGAACCAGCGCGCAAGCAGTGTCACCACCGCTGCCTTGAATGGCAGCAGGATCAGCAGAAGCAGCACCACCCAGCCGAACCCGGCGATCACGCTGCCCACGTCGAGCAACATGCCGATGGTTACAAAGAACAAACCAAGCAGCACATCGCGGAATGGCTTGATGTCCTCTTCCACCTGATAACGGTATTCGGTTTCTGAAATCAGCATCCCTGCGACAAATGCGCCCAGCGCCAGGGAAAGCCCTGCCAGTTCGGTGATATAAGCCAGTCCAAGCGTGAACAGCAGCACGTTGAGCATGAATAGTTCGGAAGATTTCTGCATCGCCACTAGATGAAACCATGGGCGCAACAATTTTTGGCCGAAAATCAGCAGCGCGGCCAATACCAGCGCGGCCTTTAACAGGGCAAGACCGAGTGTTGCATAAACAGCCTCACCGCTGCTGGTAAGCGCCGGAATGATGATGATGAGCGGCACCACGGCCAGGTCCTGGAACAACAAGACACCCATGACATTCTGGCCGTGCGGCGTATTCAGCTCGGCACGCTCGACCAGCATCTTGCTGACGATCGCTGTGGAAGACATCGCCAGCACCCCGCCCAGCGCCAAACCGGCGCGCCAGCCAAGCCCGAAGAATAGTGAGGCAAGCATGACCAGCAAAATGGTCGCCAGCACCTGCGCGGTGCCCAGACCGAAAACTACGTGTTGCATGATACGAAGCCGCGCCAGACTGAATTCCAGGCCGATACTGAACATCAGGAACACCACGCCGAATTCGGCCAGATGGCGCGTTTCCGGCGCATCGGGGATCCAACCTAACGCATGAGGCCCGATCATTATGCCGACAATGAGGTATCCCAGCATCGCGGGCAAGCGCAAAATACGGCACAACACCACTACGCCAACGGCAACGGCCAGCAAAATCAGCAGGAGTTGCAGCGAGTTGGTCATGTGTGCGTGTTAATTGATAAATTTACCATATCCGTATAATGCCCTACAGCAAAGCATCTTGCAAAATCTCACTGCGTGACAGGCAAAATTTCACTGCGTATTAAGCTCGCTGCTATAATTCCAGAATATGAACAAATCCATCTCCGCCACACCACGCGCACTCGACCTCGCCCGCGAAGTGTTGAATGTCGAAGCCGCCGCCGTGCAAGCACTCGCCACGCGCCTTGATGAGAATTTTTTACGCGCGCTGAATTTGATTCTGCATTGCGAAGGCCGCGTCATCGTCAGCGGCATGGGCAAATCGGGACATATCGCGCGCAAGATTGCCTCGACCATGTCCAGCACCGGAACCCCTGCTTACTTCGTGCATCCGGGGGAGGCCAGCCACGGCGACCTTGGCATGATCACCAGCGAAGATGTCATTATTGCGCTTTCTTATTCCGGCGAAAGCCAGGAACTGATGGCCATCGTGCCAATGATTAAACGCCAGGGCGCCAATCTTATCAGTATGACCGGCAACCCCTTATCCAGCCTGGCAAAAGCAGCGGATGTACATCTCAATGCAGCGGTAGATAAAGAGGCTTGCCCGATGGGTTTGGCGCCTACTGCCAGCACCACTGCGGCGTTGGCATTGGGCGATGCATTGGCAGTGGCATTACTGGATGCAAAAGGTTTCAGCGCAGAAGATTTTGCCCTCTCACATCCGGGTGGAAGCCTCGGGCGCCGCTTGCTCACCCATGTGCGCGATATCATGCGTAGCGGCGAGCGCCTGCCGATGGTGCGCGAAGATGCAATGTTGGGTGACGCGATTCTGGAAATCTCAAAAAAAGGTGTGGGCATGACGGCCGTCG
>JACREA010000107.1 GCA_016218465.1 Nitrosomonadales bacterium
CGGCCGCACAATTCCGGTCCAATCGGTACTTCCAGAATGCGACCGGTACACTTAACTGTGTCGCCTTCAGTGATGTGTTCATATTCACCCAGCACCACCGCACCGACAGAATCGCGCTCCAGGTTCAGCGCCAAACCGAAAGTGTTGCCGGGAAATTCCAGCATTTCACCTTGCATCACATCGGAGAGTCCGTGCACGCGAACGATACCGTCAGTCACGCTGACTACTGTTCCTTCGGTGCGCTCTTGTGTCAGCGCCTCGAAATTTTCGATGCGGCTGCGAATCAAACTGCTGATTTCAGAAGGGTTGAGCTTCATCTGGATTTCCTTATCTTGATAAATCTATTTTCAGGCAAAAGCTTTTGCCATTTCGCCAAGGCGGGTGCGCGCTGAACCGTCGATCACCTTGTCTCCGGCACGGATCACTATGCCGCCTAGTAATTCTTTATTGACTTTACAGACCAGCTTGATTTCCCGGCCCATCCGCGCTTTCAGGGATTTAATGATTTTTTCCTGTTGCGCAGCAGACAGTTCAAACGCAGAGTCCACTGCCACATGCACGGTCTTTTCCGCCTCCGCCCGTAGATTTTCAAAGATTGCGGCAATTTCCGGGAGCACCAGCAGACGTTGATTGACCACCAGTATGCGAATGAAATTGCGCTGCTGGGCATTTAACGTGCTACCCAGCAAACCCTCCATCAGGCCTTGGAGTTGTGATTTGGCAACCCGCTGGCTGGAGACCACCGTGCGGACTTCCGGATAGCAGACCGCCTCGGCAAGAGAGCGCAACGTTTCTGACCAACCTTTCAAATCAGATAGCATTTGCGCTTCTTCAAATGCTGCCTGTGCGTATGGACGAGCTATGGTAATGGCTTCGGACATGACTCTTAGATTTCCGCAACCAATTTGTCGAGCAAGTCGTTGTGCGCCTTGGCATCGATTTCACGACCGAGAATTTTGCCCGCTCCGGCAAGTGCGATCGCCGACACTTGGGTACGCAATTGCTCCCTGGCGCGAAACACTTCCTGATCAATTTCAGCCTTGGCGCCCGTGATGATGCGATCACCCTCTATTTTGGCCTGCGCCTTGGCTTCTTCGATAATTTCGCTGGCGCGTTTTTCGCCATGGTTGATAATTTCGCCAGCCTTTTCTTTTGCTTCCCGCAAAATGTCCGCAGAACGCTTGGAAGCCAGATCGAGGTCGTGTTTGGCTCGCTCAGCATAAGCCAAGCCATCGGCGATGGTCTTTTGACGCGACTCAACCGCCGCCAACAAAGGTGGCCAGACGAACTTCACAGTGAACCATATCAAAATGGCAAACGTTATCGCCTGTGAGAACAGTGTCAGGTTAATGTTCATTTCGATTCCTTAACGCTGGATTGTGCAGCCCGCAATGGTCAATTATTTGATCACAGCAAGCAGCGGGTTAGCGAACGCAAACATCATTGCCAGACCAACGCCGATAATGAAAGGTGCGTCGATCAGGCCCATCAACAGGAATACTTTGCCCTGCAGCGTAGGAATCAACTCGGGTTGACGTGAAGCACCATTCAAAAAGCTGCAGCACATAAGACTGATACCGATACAAGCGGCTACAGCGCCCAAACCGATGATCAAGCTGATACCAATGATGGTGTAGGATTGAACCAATGCGAGATATTGAACTGTGTTTCCCATTTTTGCTTCCTTTCGATTTACAAGGTTGATTAAAGTTAATAGTGACAAAAAATGTTAGTGGCTTTCGTGCGCCATTCCGATGTAAACGATCGTCAGCATCATGAAGATGTACGCCTGCAATGTCACGATCAGGATATGGAATATCGCCCAAACTCCACCGAGCAACGCCCCAAAGATTGTTCCAGACAAGCCAGTCGCAGCCCACATCCCGATCAACAGAAAGATGACTTCGCCAGCATACATGTTGCCGAACAAACGCATCGAGTGGGACAGCGGTTTGGAGACGTATTCGACCAGATTAAACAGGAGGTTAAATGGCCAAACCAAGGGATTGGCACCAAAAGGCGCGCAGAATAATTCATGTATAAATCCACCCAGTCCCTTGACCTTGATGCCAAAGGAGATCATCAACAGCCATACAGATAGCGCAAGAGCGAACGTGACGTTGATGTCAGAGGTGGGAACGGCGCGAAACTTTTCTTGGCCGAATACGTGGTGAAAGATCCAAGCCATGATATCGATGGGCAAGAAGTCCATCGCGTTCATTGCGAACACAAATACGAAAACGGTCAGCGCAGCCGGAGCTACAAATTTATGTCGATCAGCGCCGTGGAAAGTGCCTTTGACCTGATCATCGATAAACTCGAACAGAAGTTCGATGAAAGCCTGGCGTTTGCCGGGAACACCCGCTGTCGCGCCACGCACAACCCACCAAAGAAACCCGAAGATCATTAAGCCAAGCAGAACGGATACGGACAGCGAGTCGAAGTTTACAGACCAGAAATCGCCCTCGGCAACCTGTTTAACGTTGAAGCTTAAATGATGCCCGATGTAACTGGATGGCGTCAGTTCTTGTTCAGTGGACATCACACACCCTACTCGTCATTCTTATTATTCACGGTCCGCAAACCTGCGCCTGCTGCCAGCACAGAACCTGCCAACCCCCCGATCAGGGGCAAAGGAACCAGCCCCCGGAAATACTTGAAGATCATCAGCAATAAAACCGCTATTACTAATAACCTGAATACTTCAGCTTTCAGCAATGAAAACAGGATAGTTCCCGGCGTTCCACCGTTCGGTCTCCGCGCCATCATCATTCCTGCAAATCCGCCGACAATAACGGTTGTGCCTCCCACAATAGCGGAAACAGCTGCGTCCATACCCGCAACCATCAGGGAAACACCCGAGATGAGCACTGTTATGATGATTTGCCAGCGCGCCGCTTTAATGAAATCGCGGCTTATTGTTATTTTTGCTACATTATTCATAGTGCGCCCTTGGGCGTTACTTGTTGGACAAGGGCAACAAAAAGCACGCGCATTCTCTATCATTAGATTGCGGCAAGTCAAGGGAAACCCAAAAAATTGTCAATGTCTATTAGAAATGTACATCTTACGCTGTTCTCAACGACCGTTCGAGCGGGCATCCGGCTCTGATTTGGGTGCCCGCTGCTGTGGTTAAGGAGCGAACAACTCATATCTCCTTTTGTTACCACCAGTGCCATCCAGCAGCACGCCAAAAGTGCTCAAAGAGCATGGTGAGAGAACACACTTACGGGGCCTTTCATTTTTGATGATTGTAAAGAGGACAGGTTGCTTGCTCTCTACCAGGGCCGCCAGAAAGTTGCCCATCACCGCCAGACAAGGTAGAATTTCCGCCCTTTCGCTTTTGTACTTGTCGTGGCGGCGCATGTCGCCATTTTTTTGGCTCTAACGAATAGATTTAAGGAACGCCGTGAGTAACTCTTTGTTTCCCATACAGCAAGGTTTGTACGATCCGCGCCAGGAGCGCGATGCCTGTGGGGTGGGTTTTGTCGCCCATATTAAGGGTAAACCAAGCCATGATATGGTCCGCCAAGGGTTGCAGATTCTGGAGAATCTGACGCACCGCGGTGCGGTGGGTGCCGATCCGCTGGCCGGTGACGGTGCGGGCATACTGTTGCAGATTCCTGATGCATTTTTGCGCGCGCAATGCTCTGCCAATGGCATAAAGTTGCCGGAAGCAGGTAATTACGGTGTGGGCATGTTGTTCCTGCCAAGAGAGACGGCAGCGCGCGCTGCCTGTGAACAAATCATCGTCGACAAGATAGCCGCCGAAGGCCAGCAGTTTTTGGGCTGGCGCGATGTTCCGGCGGACAATCGCAGCCTGGGCGAAGGAGTAAAGGCGGCAGAGCCGGTGGTGCGCCAGGTGTTCATCGGGCGCGGCAGTGTCAACTCCGCCCAACCGAAGGTTGGAGGCGGATTGCCTACCTTTGGTGAGAAATGTGTAGATGCCGACCGTTTCGAGCGCAAGCTGTTTGTCATCCGCAAGACTGCCGAACATACCGTGAGTGCTTTGCCGGATGAACAGAAACGCGGCTTCTATATTCCTTCGTTGTCTTCGCGCACCATCGTCTATAAGGGCATGTTGCTGGCCGACCAGGTCGGTAAGTATTATCTCGATTTGCAGGATGAAAGCCTGGTCAGCGCATTGGCGCTGGTGCACCAGCGCTTCTCTACCAACACCTTCCCAACCTGGGATCGGGCGCATCCGTTCCGCATGATTGCGCACAATGGCGAGATCAACACCTTGCGCGGCAACGTGAACTGGATGGCAGCGCGCTATGCGACGATGTCGTCAGGGCTGCTCGGCGAGGATCTGGAAAAGCTGTGGCCGCTGATCATGGAAGGTCAATCCGATTCCGCCTGTCTGGACAATGCGCTGGAACTGCTGGTGGCGGGCGGCTATTCGCTGGCGCATGCGATGATGCTGCTGATACCGGAAGCCTGGGTGGGCAGTCCCTTGTTGAACGAGGAGCGCCAGGCTTTCTACGAATACCACGCTATCCTGATGGAACCGTGGGATGGCCCTGCCGCCGTGGCATTTACCGATGGCCGCCAGATCGGCGTGACGCTGGATCGCAACGGCCTGCGCCCGGCGCGTTATCTGATTACCGACGACGACATGGTAATAATGGCATCCGAAATGGGTGTGCTGAATATTCCGCAACACAAGATCGTGAAAAAATGGCGGATACAACCCGGCAAGATGTTTCTGGTTGATTTGCAAGAAGGTCGGGTTGTTGATGTTATCAAAATGAAGCAACAACTCGCTACCGCCAAGCCTTACCGCAAATGGATAGACAAGTCACGCTACTTTTTAAATGACCTGCCGGTTGTGTCTGGCAAGGTTAAGCTCAAGGAAAGCCTGCTCGACACCCAACAGGCATTCGGATACTCGCAGGAAGATTTCAAATTCATCCTCGCTCCCATGGCTTCTGCGGGCGAAGAAGCGACTGGCTCTATGGGCAACGATGCCGCGCTGCCGGTGTTGTCGAACAAGAATCGCTCGCTCTACGATTATTTCCACCAGTTGTTCGCGCAGGTGACCAACCCGCCGATAGACCCGATTCGCGAAGAGATTGTTATGTCGCTTACTTCGTTTATCGGACCGAGGCCCAATCTGCTTGGCGTTGACGAGACCGATCCGCCGCTGCGCCTTGAAGTGCACCAACCGGTGCTGTCCAAAGAGGATTTTGCCAAGCTTTGTGACATCGGCAAGCTGACGCAGGGGCGCTACAAATCGCTGGTATTGGATATTACCTATCCTGTAATTCAGGGCGCTAAAGGCTGCGAGGCCGCGATCAAGGCGCTGTGCGCCGCGACCGACAAGGCGGTGGCGGATGGCTATAACGTGCTGATCCTGTCCGACCGCGCGGTATCAAGCAAACGCGTCGCCATCCCCGCGCTGCTGGCTTGTGCGGCGGTGCATCACCACCTGATCTGCGAAGGCTTGCGCACTAGCGCCGGCCTGGTGGTGGATACCGGTTCCGCGCGCGAAGTGCACCATTTCGCGCTGCTCGCCGGTTACGGCGCCGAGGCGATATGCCCGTGGCTGGCATTTGAAACCATCGCGGACATGGTTGGACACTCTCCTTCCCTCTCTCCTAACTCTCTCCCGCAAAAAGCCCCTCTCTCTAACTCTCTCCCGCAAGCGGGAGAAAGGACAAACGAGAAAGACATTTTTAAACCCTCGGGCGAGAGGGACGCGGACTCGCTGCGCGAGGCTCGGGTTTACGAATCCAACAAGCGATTCATGAAGGCCATAAACAAGGGGCTGCTCAAGGTTATGTCCAAGATGGGCATCTCCACTTACCAGTCTTATTGCGGTGCGCAAATATTTGAAGCCATCGGCCTGAATGCCGAATTCGTCGAGAAATATTTCACCGGCACTGCAACCCAGATCGAGGGCATCAGCCTGCATGAAGTGGCCGAGGAAGCGGTGCGTACCCACCAGTCCGCATTCGGCGACGATCCGGTGCTCGCTAACGCGCTCGAAGCGGGTGGCGAGTATGCCTGGCGCGTGCGCGGCGAAGAGCACATGTGGACACCCGATTCCATCGCAAAATTGCAGAACTCCACGCGCACCAATAATTTTGCGACCTACAAGGAATACGCCAAGCTGATCAACGATCAGGGGCAACGCATGAAAACCTTGCGCGGGCTGTTTGAATTCAAGCCTGCGGGCGCACCGGTGCCGCTGGCGGAAGTCGAGCCGGCCAAGGAAATCGTTAAACGTTTCGTGACCGGCGCGATGTCGCTCGGCTCGATTTCCACCGAGGCTCATACCACGCTGGCGATTGCGATGAACCGTATCGGCAGCAAGTCCAACACCGGCGAGGGCGGCGAGGATCCGGCGCGCTACAAGATAATCAAGGGCGGCGAAATGCTCTCGGAGATCATTGGCAAAAATCGTGTCGCGCGCGACCGCGAGCTTAAAACCGGCGATTCGCTACGTTCGAGCATCAAGCAAGTGGCCGCAGGACGTTTCGGTGTCACGGCGGAGTACCTGAGCAGCGCCGACCAGATCCAGATCAAAATGGCGCAGGGAGCCAAGCCCGGCGAAGGCGGACAGTTGCCCGGCCACAAAGTGTCCGAGTACATCGCCAAGCTGCGTTTCTCCGTGCCGGGGGTCGGCCTCATTTCGCCGCCGCCGCACCACGACATCTATTCCATCGAGGACCTGGCCCAGCTCATCCACGACCTCAAGAACGCCAACCGCGCCGCACGCATCAGCGTCAAGCTCGTCTCCGAGGTCGGCGTCGGCACCATCGCCGCAGGCGTCGCCAAGGCCCACTCCGACGTCGTGCTCATCTCCGGTTACGACGGCGGCACCGGCGCCTCCCCGCAGACCTCCGTCAAACACGCCGGCCTGCCCTGGGAGCTCGGCCTTGCCGAAACCCACCAGACCCTGCTGC
>JACREA010000105.1 GCA_016218465.1 Nitrosomonadales bacterium
GGCTAGTAGTTTTATCAGAGAACACGGAGTTCACAGAGAAAGACAATTGGTTGCAGAGTTTGTCGTTCACAAACGCCGTGCAAGATTGATAAAAGACTAGAAATTCGTTTTACCTCTGTGTTCTCTGTGAACTCTGGGCTTGATTGAGGTTTTAGATTTTATCGGGAGAAAGCTGTGATTGCTGACATAAAAAAAACAACCGAGCAAAAAATGCACAAGTCGCTGGACGCGCTGAAAGTCGATTTGGGCAAGGTGCGCACCGGACGTGCACACACCGGTTTGCTGGATCATGTGATGGTGGATTATTACGGCAACCCGACGCAGGTGAACCAGGTCGCCAACATTACGCTGATTGATTCGCGCACCATTGGCGTGCAGCCTTGGGAAAAGAATATGGTTGGACCGGTCGAGCGAGCCATCCGCGATTCCGATGTGGGGCTGAATCCGGCTACCAACGGCGATATGATCCGCGTGCCGATGCCGATGCTGACCGAAGAACGCCGCCGCGATTTGATCAAGGTGATCAAGTCAGAGGGTGAAAACGCTAAAATAGCGGTACGCAATATTCGCCGCGATGCCAACCATTCGCTCAAGGAAGCCCTCAAGAATAAAGAAATTGCCGAAGATTTGGAGCGGCGTTTGCAGGATGAAGTACAAAAGTTGACCGATCGCTTTGTTGCTGAAATCGATAATGCATTGGCAGCAAAAGAAGCTGACCTGATGGCGGTGTAATGAGGACTAAATATCGAGGACTGAGGACTGAGGATAAGGCTGGGTTCTACTCAGTCCTCAAACCTCATACCTCAGTCATCGATCTCCGGCCCTCTGTCCTCTGATCATGGCAAATCTCCCACCTAGTTCCACACGCATCATCCCGGATATCGCCCGCATCCCGCGCCATATTGCCATCATTATGGATGGCAACGGACGCTGGGCGAAACAGCGTTTCATGCCGCGTGTCATGGGGCATCAGCGGGGTGTGGACGCCTTGCGCGAGGTGGTGAAAAGCTGCCGCGAGCTGAATGTGGAGTACCTGACTGTGTTCGCATTCAGCAGTGAAAACTGGCGGCGCCCTGCCGATGAAGTTTCCTTCCTGATGGCGCTGTTTCATAAAATGCTGGAACGCGAAGTCACCAAGCTGCACCAGAATAATATTCGTTTGAAGATCATTGGTGACCGTATCCGTTTCGATAGCAAGCTCAGGCAGACCATGCAGGATGCCGAGCAACTTACTGCCGGCAACACCGCACTGACACTGACCATTGCTGCCAATTATGGCGGACGCTGGGATGTGATGCAGGCGGTACAGGCCATGCTAAGGGAGCATCCGAAACTTGCACAGGGATTTACTGAAGAAGATTTGTCGCAGTATCTTTCCATGAGTGACGCTCCCGAGCCGGATTTGTTCATCCGCACCGGCGGCGAGCAGCGTATCAGCAACTTCATGTTGTGGCAGTTGGCCTATACCGAATTATATTTTACTGATGTGCTGTGGCCTACATTCGGGCGCAAGGAGCTGGATGCGGCGATTGCCTCGTATCAAAAGCGCGAGCGGCGTTTTGGCCGGACCAGTGATCAGCTGGCGGGTGACCCGCTGGAAAGGAAGGCTGATGCTTAAGCTGCGGGTGATGACTGCTGTCGTTTTGCTGCTGCTTTTTTTGCTGGCTCTGTTTGTCTTGCCTGTTTCCGGTTGGGCGGTGTTGGTGGTGGTTGTGGTGTTGCAAGGCGCTTCTGAATGGTCAAGATTGTCAAAGCTCACAGGCAGAAGAGCATATGTTTTCTGGGCTTTGACGCTGGTGATGATATTGGGCCTGGTCTGGTTCGATGCCACACACACACCTGAGCAGCAAGTCTTCATCCATTTGCTGGTATATGCGGTATCTGCTTTGCTATGGTTGATTATCGTACCGACCTGGTTGATGATGGGCTGGAAGATAGAACAACCGCCGTTGATGGCATTGGTTGGCTGGGCTGTGCTGATTCCTACCGGTCTGGCGATGATGGACCTGCGTTTCTTCGACCCAAGCCCGTGGATGTTGTTATTCGTGATGGGACTGGTTTCGGCGGCGGATATTTCCGCCTACTTCGCGGGACGAAAATTCGGTAAAAACAAACTTGCTCCCAGCATCAGCCCCGGCAAAACATGGGAGGGGGCAGCAGGCGCGATGCTCGGGGTGTCTGTCTATGTGGTGCTGGTTTGGAGTTTCAGCTCTTTCTTCAGTCGGCGCGAATTGTTGCCCGTTTTGCTGCTGGCGTCATGGTGGTGGGTAGTACTGGCGATTATCGGAGATTTGTTCGAATCGGCGATCAAGCGTCAGGCGGGAGTCAAAGACAGCGGTGCGCTGCTGCCCGGCCATGGCGGGCTGCTGGACCGCATTGATGCGCTTACCTCAACTTTGCCGCTTGCCGCGTTGGCGGTTTTGTTGCAGAGGATGGCATGAATCTTAATAAACATCTCAGCCACGGATTAACACTGATGATCACTGATAAACAACGTATGGCACTAAATTCATGGTTCACTTGCAAGAAGCATGGCGGCATTAAAACAAACGATTGTTTTTTTTCGTGCAAATCCGTGTTTATCCGTGGCTAATTGCAGTTCTATAGAATGAATATCACCATTCTCGGTTCCACTGGCAGTATCGGCGCCAGCACGCTGGATGTGGTGGCGCGCCATCCCGATAAATTCCGGATCATTGCGTTGACTGCAAACAGCCAGGCTGAGTTGCTGTTCCGGCAATGCCGGCAATTCAAGCCGCGCTATGCGGTGTTGCTGGATGAAGATGCCGCCGCACAGTTGCGGCTGATGGTTCGTGAGGACGGTTTAAACACCGAGATATTGAGCGGTGCGAAAGCCTTGGAGCAAGTTTCCGTTCTGCCAGAAGCCGATACGGTGATGGCGGCCATTGTTGGCGCTGCAGGTTTGCAGCCGACACTTGCAGCGGCGCGCGCCGGAAAAAAAATTCTTCTGGCAAACAAGGAAACGCTGGTGATGGCGGGGAATGTGTTCATGGATGCCGTGCGTGCCAGCGGTTCTGTGCTGTTGCCCATCGACAGCGAACATAACGCGATTTTTCAGGCATTGCCGCGCGGTTATGACGGCAACCTGGCGGGCAACGGAGTACGCCGCATTCTGCTCACCGCTTCTGGCGGGCCGTTCCGCGATACGCCGCTTGGCGAAATGCAGAATATCACGCCGGAGCAGGCGTGCGCTCATCCCAACTGGGTGATGGGGCGCAAGATTTCGGTGGATTCCGCGACCATGATGAACAAGGGCCTGGAAGTCATTGAGGCGCACTGGCTGTTTAATGCAAGCGCCGATGACATTCAGGTGGTGGTGCATCCGCAGAGCGTGGTCCACTCGCTGGTCGAATATGTGGACGGCTCAGTGTTGGCGCAGCTCGGCAATCCTGATATGCGCACACCGATTGCCTACGGCCTGGCTTACCCCGAGCGCATCGATTCCGGCGTGGCGCCGCTGGATTTATTCAAAGTGGCGACGATGAATTTTTCCGCCCCGGACTTTGCGCGATTCCCCTGTTTGTCGCTGGCATACCAGGCGCTGCGTTCGGCAGGGACTGCCCCCGCAGTCCTGAATGCCGCAAACGAGGTGGCGGTAGCGGCTTTTCTCGATAAACAAATACCTTTCCTGTCCATTCCGCGCGTCATTGAGGCGGTGCTGGATGCGCTGCCAGTCAAAGCGGTCGGCAGCCTGGAAGATGTGCTAAGCGCAGATGCCGAAGCTCGTCGTGCCGCACAACGACAAATTCAACGGCTGGTCAAATGATTACATTATTGGCATTCGCCGGTGCGATCTCACTATTGGTTCTGATCCATGAACTCGGACACTTTCTGGTCGCGCGCCGCTGCGGCGTGAAAGTGCAGCGCTTCTCGCTGGGCTTTGGCTATGTGATATACAGCAAGCGCTTTGCCGACAGTGATACCGAATGGGTGATTTCTGCGATCCCGCTGGGTGGCTACGTCAAGATGGTGGACGAGCGGGAGGGCGAAGTCGCGCCGCAAGACCTGAAATATGCCTTTAACCGCAAACCTTTGATACAACGGATGGCGATCGTCGTGGCCGGTCCGTTGGCGAATTTTTTGCTGGCCATCGTGTTGTATTGGGCATTGTTCATTTCTGGCGTGCCAGGGTTGAAGCCAGTGCTGGGCGATGTGCCACCGGGCTCCCCGGCAGCGATTGCAAAAATGCAACCGGGCGAAACCATTATCAGCATCAATGGCGACAAGATTCCAAGCTGGAATGAATTGCGCTGGGCGCTGCTGGAGCTTTCCCTTAAGCAGGGAGAAGTCAAAATTGAAGCGCGTGGTACGCAGGGCGAACAGCTATTGCATTTGCTTGATATAAGCGGCCTGGAAGCAAAAGATCTGGATGGCGAGTTCCTCGACAAGCTTGGGCTGCGCCCCTATCAGCCGATTATCTTGCCGTTTATCGGCAAAGTTGCCGAAGGCAGCGTGGCACAGCTTGCAGGCCTGAAAGATGGCGATGTGATTTTGCGTGCCAATGGCGTGACGATGACGCATTGGAGCAATGTGGTGGATGCCATACGCGCTCGGCCTGGTCAAACCATGCAGCTCGAAATTCAGCGCGGAGAGGCGATACTGAATGTGTCGCTTGTTCCAAAAGCTGTTACTGAATCCGACAAGACAATCGGCATGATTGGTGTGGCTCCAAAAGTGGACAGGCAGGCTTGGCAAGCGATGTTTACCGAGACCAGCTATGCCCCTCTTGAAGCGCTTGTTCTGTCATTGCGGAAAACCTGGGGAACAACGGTTGTCAGCTTGAAAATGATGGGCAAGATGGTGGTGGGCGAGATTTCGATGAAAAATTTGAGCGGTCCGATCACCATTGCCGATTATGCCGGACAGTCAGCCGAAATGGGCTTGGCGGCTTATTTTGGCTTCCTTGCCTTGATCAGTATCAGTCTCGGGGTGCTGAATTTGCTGCCTATTCCCTTATTGGACGGTGGTCACTTGCTGTATTATGTCGCCGAATTGGTCAAAGGCAGTCCGGTTTCCGAGCGAGCTTGGGAAATCGGCCAGAATATTGGCATTGCTTTGCTCGGTATGCTGATGGTCTTTGCCATATACAACGATATTAACCGCCTTGTTTCAGGTTAAAAAATGAAATTAAAAAAACTGGCGGGATTGATTCTCCTGCTTTGCTCCTCTCATGCCTGGGCCATAGTGCCTTTTGTCGTCAAAGATATTCGCGTCGAGGGTATTCAACGCACCGAAGCCGGCACGGTGTTCAGTTATTTGCCTGTCAAGGTTGGCGATACCATGGACGACCAGCAGGCATCGTCGGCGATTCATGCCTTGTATGCCACCGGATTCTTTAAGGATGTTAGCGTTAAAGTCGAACGTGGCGTGTTGATCGTGCAAGTGCACGAGCGGCCTTCGATTGCAAGTATTGCGATTAATGGGGTTAAAGATTTCCCAAAAGATCAGCTCAAGGACAATATGAAATATGCCGGACTGGCCGAGGCGCGTATTTTCGATAAGGGTGCGCTTGATAAAGCTACCCAGGAGTTGAAACGCCAATATGTTGCGCGCGGCAAATATGGTGTCAGTGTGACGACTACCGTTACAGAACTGGAACGCAATCGCGTCAGCATCGTGTTTGATGTTGTGGAAGGCGAAGCTTCCAAAATCAAGCAAATCAACCTGGTGGGCAATCATGCATACAAAGAAGATGAGTTGCTGGATTTGATGAAACTCAGCATACCGGGTTGGTTTAGCTGGTTCAGCAGCAGCGACCAGTATTCCAAGCAAAAACTGTCGGCCGATATAGAAACACTGAGATCGTTTTATATGGATAACGGTTACATGGAATTTAATATTGATTCCACCCAGGTTTCGATCACACCGGACAAGAAGGATATTTACATCACCATCAATTTCAGCGAGGGTGCAAAATATATTATCGCCAAGGTGGGCGTATCCAGCGATACACGTATACCGAAAGATGAAATTGAAAAGCTCGTGAAACTGAAAGCGGGAGATACTTTTTCCCGTAAGGATCTGATTGAAACCAACAAGCTGATTGGCGAACGTTTGGGGCGTGAAGGCTATGCTTTTTCCAACGTAAACGCGATTCCAGAAGTTGATAAGGAAAAACACGAGGTTTCTTTTAACATCATGGTTGATCCAAGCCAGCGCGTATATATCCGCCGCATCAATATCGCGGGCAACGACAAGACACGCGATGAAGTCATACGCCGCGAATTTCGCCAGGTCGAGGGAGAATGGTTTGACGTGGACAAGATCAAAAAATCCAAACAGCGTGTGGATAAACTGGATTTTTTTAGCGAAGTGAATATTGAAACGCCATCAGTGCAGGGTGCGGCTGACCAAATGGATGTGAACTTGTCGGTAAAGGAGAAATCGACCGGAAATATGTCGGTAGGCGCGGGGTATTCAAGTGGTGAAGGCCTTGTGTTAACCGGTGCTGTTACTCAGGCAAACCTGTTTGGTACCGGAAATCATATTTCCACACAAATCAACACCGGCAAAATCAACAAGGTCTATTCGCTTTCGTACACAAATCCCTATTTCACCGATGATGGGGTGAGCCGCGGATTCGATGTCTATAAACGCAATACCGATACGGTAAGCACTGCATTGAGCCAATATTCTTCCCATACTTTAGGTGGTGGTGTTCGTTTTGGCGTACCGATAGCGGATGATGAGTCGTTTAACTATGGTTTGGCGGCTGAAAGAACAGAACTGGGTTTGACGGCAACAAGCCCTTTGCGATTAACGAAATACGTCAAGGAAAATGGTGCAGTTAACCGCAGTTTGCCAGGTACCATTGGGTGGGGCAAGGATAGCCGGGACAGTGCGATATATACAACAGAAGGCACGGTGCAACGTGCCTTTACAGAAATTGCATTACCGGTTATGGATATGCGATATTACAAATTGAATTACCAATATCAATTATATCATCCGGTGAACAGAAATGTTACTTTGTTGTTGAACGGCGAAGCCGGTGTTGCCAAAGGCTACGGAGGTAAACAACTGCCGTTTTTCAAGAACTTCTATGCCGGTGGTCCCGGTTCTGTGCGCGGTTATGATCCCAATTCGCTTGGTCCGCGAGATACGTCGAATTCGGTATTGGGTGGCACGCGTCGGATAGTCGGCGGAGCGGAGCTGATGATGCCATTTCCGGGGATGGAGAAGGAAAAATCGGTTCGTTTGAGTGGATTTATTGATGCGGGTGCGGTATACGGTCCGGGTGATTTGCCGGGTAGCGCCGGATTGCGGTATTCTGCCGGAGCAGCTTTTACATGGTTGTCTCCTGTAGGGCCGCTTAAATTCAGCTATGCTCTGCCAATCAACAGGAAACCAGTCGATATGATACAGAAATTCCAGTTTACTTTGGGTTCGATATTCTGATGAAACTACTGATGGAGCTACTGGTGAAACAACTAGCCATCCAACTAAGCAACCAAAAAACGGTTGCCAAGTTGTTGGTTATAGCCATCTGACTAACCCGGCAAAAAACGCCGGGGAAGTCATTGGTTATAGCCATTCGACTAGGCTATCAAAGACGATATGGTTATCATGAATCGTCCATACGGCCTTAAAGACAGCAAATGATTATGATGCGCGCAAGGAGCAAGTTATGAATACGATAATCAAAGCAGGTATGCTGATTGTTCTGCTGGGCGCGGGGACAGTTTGTGCCGCAGATTTCAAGGTGGGTGTGGTGGATACCGAGCGGATTTTACGCGAGTCTGTTCCCGCGAAGAAAGCCGAAATGAAAATCGAAAAGGAATTTTCGGGACGCGATCAGGAAATCAAGAAACTGATGAAGCATTCTAAAGAATTGCAGACCTTGCTTGAGAAAGATGACGGAACACTTTCGGATGCTGACCGTCGCAACAAGGAGCGGGAGTTGACCTCCATGAACGTGAACCTGCAACGCATGCAACGCGAGTTTCGCGAAGATTTGAATTTGCGCAAGAATGAAGAGCTGGCCATCGTATTGGAGATGGCAAACAAGGCAATCCAGTCGATTGCCGAATCGGAAAAATACGATCTTATTTTGCAGGAAGCTGTGTATCGCAATCCAAAAATTGACATCACAGACAGTGTGATCAAGCATTTTGCCAATGACAAGTCCGACAGCAAGGACAGCAAGTAAACAGGTATATTCACCGCATGACAGCTTCTTACTTGTTGTCTGAGATCGCATCGCAGTTGGGCGGGCGCGTAATGGGCGATACCGGTGTGCGCATCACCCAAATCGCCACGCTGGAGACTGCGCAGCCCGATCAACTCAGCTTCCTTACCAACAGCAAATACCGCGCGCAGCTTGCCACTACCAGGGCAGGGGCCGTCATTCTTGCGGAAGCCGATGCCGATGCCACAGAATTGCCGCGCATCATTACGGATAACCCTTATGCGTATTTCGCCAAGGCTTCTGCAATGCTCAATCCTTTGCCGGAAGCCAAGCCGGGCGTGCATCCCAGTGCCGTGATCGGTGCGGGTGCGAAGATTGACGCAACTGCCAGCGTTGCCGCGACCGCCGTGATAGGCGAGGGCGCATCGATAGGCGCGTTCAGCGTGATTGGCGAGGGTTGTTGTATTGGCGCGAATGTGGCCATTGGCAGCCGCGCACGTCTTTATCCGCGCGTTGTGATTTATCGCGGCTGCGTGATAGGTGATAACCTGATCGCGCATTCAGGTGCGGTAATCGGCGCTGATGGTTTCGGTATCGCGATGGACGAGGGGCGCTGGATCAAGATACCGCAAATCGGCCGGGTGGTTATCGGCAACGATGTGGAGGTTGGCGCAAACACAACCATAGATCGCGGCGCATTGGACGATACCGTGATCGAAGATGGCGTGAAGCTGGACAACCAGATTCAGGTTGCGCATAACGTGCGCATCGGCGCGCACACCGCCATTGCAGGATGCGTCGGCATTGCAGGCAGCACCACTATCGGACGGTATTGCAGAATCGGCGGCAGTGCCGGAATTCTGGGGCATTTGCATATTGCGGATCATGTGGAGATCGCGGCATTTTCGCTGATAGGAAAATCCATCCGCGAAGCCGGCTCTTATGCAGCCATTTTTCCGTTCAGTAAAACCGATGACTGGCGTAAAAACGCTGTGCACCTGCGCCATTTGGACGACCTGGTGAAGCGCATCAAAATATTGGAACAAGAGCTGGACTCGATCAAGTTGAAGCACTAAATAAAGGAAAAACAGATGAGCATACAAATGGACATTCACGAAATTCTTCAGCTTTTGCCGCACCGTTACCCATTCTTGCTGATAGACCGCGTACTGTCGCTGGAACCGGACAAGAGCATTGTGGCGCTGAAAAATGTAACCATCAACGAACCGTTTTTCCCCGGCCACTACCCGCACCATCCGGTGATGCCAGGGGTGCTGATGATAGAAGCGATGGCGCAAGCCTCTGCTTTGCTGTCGTTTAAATCCATGGGTGGCGGCAAACTGGATGAAAAGTCAGTATATTATTTTGCAGGTATCGATGGCGCGCGGTTCAAGCGCCCGGTCGGTCCTGGCGACCAGATGATTATCAAGTCGGCCCTGATCCGCAGCATGCGCGGTTTGTTCAAGTTCGGCGCATCCATCGAAGTGGACGGCCAATTGGCGGCTGAAGCGGAAGTGATGTGCACTATTAAATCGGTATCGTAATGCGGCATCCAACCGCTATTATTCACCCCGGCGCCAAGCTTGCCGATGATGTCGAAGTGGGTGCGTATTCCATTATCGGAGAACATGTTGAGATTGGCGCCGGCACAGTAATCGGACCGCATGTGGTGATTAACGGTCATACGCGCATTGGCCGGCATAATCGCATTTTCCAATTCTGTTCCCTGGGCGAAATCCCGCAGGACAAGAAATATGCCGGCGAGCCAACACGGCTGGAAATCGGCGACCACAACACTATCCGCGAATCCTGCACCTTCAATATTGGCACTGTGCAGGATGTCGGTGTGACGCGCATCGGGAATCACAACTGGATCATGGCTTATGTGCACGTTGCGCACGATTGCCAGGTAGGCAATAACGTCATTCTTGCCAATTGCACGCAACTTGCCGGCCATGTGACGATCGGCGATTTTGCGATATTGGGCGGTTTCACCGGAGTTCATCAGTTCGTCAAAGTCGGCGCGCACATTATTACCGGCGTGAGCACTGTGTTGTTGCAGGATGTCCCGCCTTATGTTCTGGCTTCGGGCAACCCTTCTGTGCCGCATGGCATCAATTCCGAAGGATTGAAGCGACGCGGATTTTCCAGCGCATCCATAATGGCGATCAAGCGCGCCTACAAAGCGCTATACAGATCCGGACTCAGCCTGGATGAAGCCAAAGCCGCGATACAGTCACAACTGGCCGAGCATGCCGAGTTGCAGCCCTTGGTTGATTTTCTCGCTGCTTCGACACGCGGGATCATTCGTTAACAGGCTGTTTTCATGCCGTCGAAAAAAATCGTAGTAGGTATCGTCGCGGGCGAAGCATCCGGTGATCTGCTCGGCAGCCACTTGATGGCAGCCCTCAGGGAAGCTCGCCCGGATGTGCAATTTATCGGGATCGGCGGACCCAGGATGAAATCCGTCGGCATGGAAGTGCTGTTTCCGATGGAAAAACTGGCGGTGAACGGTTATATCGAAGTGCTGCGCCATTACCGCGAAATCGCGGGTATTCGCCGCAAGCTGCGCAAGCATTTTTTAGCCGATCGCCCCGATTTGTTCATTGCGATCGACGCGCCGGATTTCAACCTTGATCTGGAGCTTGCGCTCAAGCGGCATGGCATTCCCGCTATCCACTACGTCAGCCCGTCGATATGGGCGTGGCGAGGTGAGCGCATCCATAAGATCAAGCGCGCTGTTTCGCACATGCTTGCGCTGTTTCCGCATGAACCCGGGATTTATCAGCAAGCAGGTGTGCCGGTGGATTATGTCGGGCATCCGCTTGCCGACATGTTGCCGGAACAGCCGAATCGTGCCGAAATGCGCGAAACGATGCGCATTCCGCTGCACGTAAAAGTCTTTGCCTTTCTTCCCGGCAGCCGCCAGAGCGAAGTCAAACGCCTGGCACACACTTATATTGAAACCGCCAAGTTGATTTTGAAAACAATGCCGGGCGCACGTTTTCTGGTGCCACTGGTCAGCCGTGAAACGCGTGGAATATTTGAACAAGCTCTTTATGATTGCGATGCGAAGGAATTACCGATTTCGTTGCTGTTCGGACATGCCCAGGATGCCATGATTGCTGCCGACGGCGTGCTTGTCGCTTCAGGTACAGCCACGCTTGAAGCGGCGTTGCTCAAGCGCCCGATGGTGATTACCTATCGCCTGAACGCCCTGACATGGCGGCTGATGCGACCCAAGGGGTATCAGCCTTATTTTGGCTTGCCTAATATCCTGTGCGGACGGTTTGTTGTGCCTGAATTGATGCAAGAGGATGCCACACCGGAAAATCTTTCCCAGGCGCTTCTCAATCTGGTCAATGACAAAAATGCGGTCATGGAGTTGGAGCAGACCTTCACTGCGCTGCATCGGAAGCTGCGCCAGAATACCGCGCAAAAGGCAGCTGCGGTTATCCTGCCCTACCTGCCGACTATATAAAATACCCCCTCGCCCGTTTACGGGAGAGGGGTAGGGGAGAGGGGAAAATTTTTCAAGCAACCATCCTGATCTGTGGAGTAGACGAAGCCGGACGCGGTCCGCTGGCCGGCCCGGTGAGCGCCGCAGCAGTGATACTCGACGCCGCCAACCCGATCGAAGGCTTGGCCGATTCAAAAAAACTTTCCGAACGTCAACGCGACAAGCTCGCGCCCATCATCCGCGAACGTGCGCTGGCTTGGGCGGTGGCTTATGCCGAGGTGGACGAGATCGACCGGCTCAACATCCTGCAAGCCACCCTGTTGGCAATGCAACGCGCCGTGCTTGCTTTGCATATACAGCCGCAGCAGGTGCTGGTGGATGGCCTGTATTGCCCGCAGACCAGCATTCCCAGCCAGGCGATAGTGAAAGGAGACAGCAAAATCGCCGCGATTTCCGCCGCCTCAATCTTGGCGAAAACTGCGCGAGACGAACTGATGCTGCAACTGCACGAACAATACCCGCACTACGGCTTTGCCGAGCACAAGGGATATCCCACCGCAGCGCACCTTGCGGCGTTGCGCGAACATGGCGTATCCGCTGTGCATCGCAGGAGTTTCAGGCCGGTAAGGGAATTGTTGCTCGTTGGCGATGTAGGGAATTCATTGAATATTATTGAAGGAAGTAGATGCAAAATTTATCCAGTGTGTTAATGCATGTGAACTGCACGAGCCAAAAGGAGCTGCAAGAGATATGTGCTTAACCAGATGCGGAGGAAGGGATAGGAGCGTATCGATGGGTGCTGTGAGGAATTGAATCAACTGACTAAACAATGAGGAATGCCGGGGTCTGGCTTAACACATGTTGACAGGCTACTCCCCCAGCTTCATCCGCCGCACATAGTGGCAGGAATAGCCATGCGGATGCTTGACCAGATAATTCTGGTGGTATTCCTCGGCACGGTAAA
>JACREA010000110.1 GCA_016218465.1 Nitrosomonadales bacterium
CTATAATCACCAGATGGAAGCAGCCGGGTGGGAAGCGCGCTTTTCCGCTGAAAGTCTGGGGAACAACGTGATGGCGGTATTCATCGACACCCACGGCAACGAAGCCAGGGAAGTGATAACGCTCACGCAGTTTGGCCTCCATCCCACCAAACCGGTTGTTAAGAAGACCAAAGCAAAAGCCAAACCGAAATTGAGCCATGCCACCTAGCCCTGACCGACAACTTTTCCGCAACGAAGACCTGGTTCTCAAAGTTAGCCCGGCGGTTGATCGCGCGCTCTGGAATGAAGGCCGGTATGAGGTGTTCCTCGACGAACTGTGCGGCGGTCGCGACTACCAGAAAGATGCCATCCGTATAGCACTACGCTTTTGGCTCGGCGGCGAATACGCAAATTTGAAAGCCCTTGCCAAAGCCAATTACGAGGGAAACCCCGTGTTGGAAACTCGCTACGGTTCGTGGGCGGGGATGGAACGCCACCTTCAATTACCGGAAGCACTTTCCGCTTCGCTTGACCTTGCCACTGGCACTGGCAAAAGCTATATCCTTTATGGCGTTGCAGCAATTCTGCTGGCCGAGGGCGCGGTGGACCGGGTGTTGGTACTGTGTCCCTCGACGACGATCGAGGCCGGGTTGCTGGAAAAATTCCGGGAAATGGCGGGCAACGCAGACCTACGGGCCTTGCTCCCCGGAGATTCAAAAATTTCTTCGCCGCGCATTATCAACGCCTCCGAGACGATCACTGAAGGCAGTATCTGCGTGGAGAACTACCACGCGGTCCTGGAGCATGTGGGATCGAGCATCCGGGAAAGCCTATATGGCAAAGGTGCGCAAACCGCAGTGCTCAACGACGAGGCTCACCACGTTGCCAATGAACCCGCAACGAAATCCAAAAAGTGGAAAGAATTTTTGGACGATCCGGGCTACGGTTTCCGTTACATTCTGGGCGTTTCCGGTACCTGCTATGTGGGTGACGATTATTTTTCCGACGTGATTTACCGCTATTCGTTGCGGCAGGCAATGGAGGATCGGTACGTCAAGCGCGTGGACTATGTGGCGGAAATGCCGCAGGCAGGCGACCCGGACGAGAAATGGCAGTTGATCCGCAATCGCCATGAAGACATTAAACGCAAGCTGAAGCGGCATAAGCTGTTGCCGCTTACGATTATCGTCACCCCCAAGATCAGCCGCTGCAAGGATGTGGCGGAAGAGCTTAAGGCCTTTTTGATTGAGACTGATGGCCTCACACCCAAAGCAGCAGATGAACTGGTGCTGGTGGTCTACAACAACGCGCCGGATGTGGCGAAACTGCCATATGTGGACAACGCCACCAGCAAGGTGGAGTGGATTGTTTCGGTATCCATGCTCAACGAAGGCTGGGATGTGAAGCGCGTGTTCCAGATCGTGCCCCATGAGGATAAAGCGTTCGACAGCAAGCTGCTCATCGCCCAAGTGCTCGGGCGCGGCCTGCGCGTTCCAAACGGATGGGACGGCCCGCAGCCCGAAGTGACGGTGTTTAACCACGATGCGTGGGCTGCCCGCATCCGGCACTTGGTCTATGAAATCCTGGAAATCGAGAAGCGGCTGTCCGCACACGTTCTGGACAACTCTCCCTACCATTTTGACCTGCACAACATCGACTATAGCCTCGAAGCTGTCTCAGTCAAAACACCCATGTCGGGCGGCTACAAACTCTTTGAAAAGGGCTATGTTGATTTGGCCGCCGATGTTCCCGCCGAGGATGTCAGCATCGAATTTGAACGCGCCGCAACCGGCGAGCGATTTAAGTGGCAAACCACTATCCAGCGCAAAACCTACACCCCTCATGAAATTGCAGTACATATGTACCGCCGTCTGGAGGAGGAGCAAAACCCCGAAGATACCGATCCGAAAATGCGCACGTACTACACCGACAAATTTCCCGTAGAACGATTGGAGAAGCTTGTCAAAGACTCGTTGGCGCGGCTTGATATGACAGTGGCAACTGACAGCATTCGGCAAAAATTTCTTCAGGCACTTGGCACGCTCCGGCGCAAAACCTCCGAGAACGTGCGCTATACCTTATCTGCGGATCGCTTTCACACGTTGTCCACCCGCCAGCGCCAGTCCGATAGCGTGAGTGCGGCGGAGCTGCGTCGCGACAAGACCGTGTTTTTCACCGATCAAACCCGCGCCAGCCTTAAAGACGAGCAAATTGAATTTTTTGACGAAATTGCCGAGCCGGGCAGCGGATTCAGATGTATTCCCGTTGCCAATCGCCACGATTTCAAAACACCGCTTAATGCAACAATTGCCGACTCCGACCCTGAGCAGCGGTTTATTAAAGCGCTGCTCGATAGTGCGAACCTGCCACACTACCAAGCATGGATTAAATCCACCTCGACACGCTTTTACGAGATTGATTACGCCTGGAAAAAGGGAGAGCACCCAAAGCGCGGCAAATTCAACCCAGACTTTTTTATCAAGGCGGGCACTTTAATTCTCGTAGTTGAAACCAAGGGCAATGAAGAGTTGCGCGAGTCCTCGGAGGAAAATCGCAAGAAGAATGAGTATGCCGTTGCACACTTTGATCGAGTGAACGAGCATCTGGCTCAGGAAGGCAGTTCGATTCGCTATAAGTTCAACTTTCTTACACCCAAAAACTTCGGCGTGTATTTCCAATATCTGAGCGAAGGGCGTATTGCAGATTACCGCTCTGAGTTGGATGTAAAGTTGGAAGAGGCTGAATAGAGTTATATCGACGTAATGCATACGATAATTTTTCTTAATTCCTTCCAAATCTATCCCGAGCTATGTCGAAAGACCGCTTCGTGTATTGCCACCCTGCTCGGCAAACCAGTTAAAGTGGCGGCGCCCAATGCTTATCGCGATGTGGAAAGGGGGCTGCAATGCCAGTGAGTTTTACCGTCTATGTGGATGAGTCCGGCGATGAAGGATTCGTTTTCTTGCCGGAGGAGAAGGGCAGCTCACGCTGGCTGGTGCTTTCTGCGGCAGTCTTCCGCAAGGACAACGATCTTGATGCTGTTCGTTTGATGCGCGAGGTACGCGTGAGGCTGGGCAAGGAGGCCAAGAAGGCTTTGCATTTCCGCGAGTTGAAGCATGAGCATCGCGTGCCTTATGTGCGCGCTATCGGCGAAGCTTCATTGCGCACTGTTTCGGTGTTGATCCACAAACCTTCGATCAAGGAACCGGAGCGTTTTCAGACGGAGAAATACCGGCTTTATCGTTACGCCACACGCCTGCTGCTGGAGCGGGTTTCCTGGCTGTGCCGCGATCATCGACGCGCTGATGAAGGCGATGGGACAGCGGAAATTATTTTCTCAAACCGCAGCGCGATGTCTTACGATGATTTGCGCGGTTATTTATCGTATTTGCGCGACAAGAGCGAACTGAAAGACATAC
Source organism: Nitrosomonadales bacterium (assembly GCA_016218465.1). GTDB lineage: Bacteria > Pseudomonadota > Gammaproteobacteria > Burkholderiales > Gallionellaceae > Gallionella. The sequence continues at coordinate 3,399 of JACREA010000110.1, forward strand.
GCATTGATTGGTCGGTAGTGATTCCAGAGCAGGTACGGGCGGTCAATCACGACCAGCTTGCAGGGTTGCAGATTGCAGACGCGGTCGCCTCAGGGTTGTTTTTTGCGGTGAATGTGAACCAGTACGGCGAGGTGGAAAACCGGTATTTCAACTTGCTTGCACCGACTTGCTACCGCAGGCAGAAAGCGGTGGTAGGCTACGGTTTGAAGTTCTGGCCGGAAGACGTTGAGTCGTTGAGCGAAGAATTGCCGCACTTGGCAATTTTTCACTCGGGGAAATAAAAATGCAGACCCCAGGTTCGAGTGTCTCACCCTTGCGGGCTGCCGCCGTTACCGACGACCTCTACAAAAACCCTGCGCATGTCTGCAAGCGGGATTTAGCCAGATTTGTAGGGCCGCGTCAATCAAGTTTTAGGTGACAGATGCCGCGTTTATTATCAGAGGCGCAAGATAATAAACTTTGATTTGGTGAAAAAACAATATAAATCAGTGCGATGGCAGAACCGTTATTATCTTCATGGCTAGTGCAACGATATTTCCGTGATTGGCTGGGGAGGTTTAATGGGGACTGGTAAAATTGAGGCTCAACATGATGAGAGCAGTGTGGTATGAGTAAGCGTGAAAAGATTTTTTCGCTGCCGATCCGCGTGTATTTTCAGGATACCGACGCGGGTGGAGTCGTCTATCACGCCAGTTATGTGAACTTCATGGAGCGCGCGCGGACAGAGTGGCTGCGCACCTACGGCTACAGCAATGCTGGATTGATGAAGGAATTCGGCGTGGTGTTCGTGGTGCGTTCGCTCAAACTGGATTACCTCAAGCCGGCGCTGCTGGATGATTTGCTGGAAGTTACGGCGCAGGTCAAGGATGCCGGGCGTAGCCGTATTTCAATTATTCAAACGGTCCGGCGCGGGCAAGAGGTGCTGACAGAGGCGGAGGTGCATCTGGTATGCGTATCCCTGGAAAGTTTCAAGCCGGTTAGCGTGCCGGAGGTTTTAAGTAAACAATGGAAGAAATAATACGGAAGGAATGAAATGGGAGTAACTCAGGATTTGTCATTTATAAATCTCATCATCAATGCCAGCGTACTGGTGCAGTTGGTGATGGGGTTATTGATGTTGGTCTCGCTGATGTCGTGGTGGTACATCTTTCTGAAGATGTTTACCATTCGCAACGAGGTCAAGTTGACCGATGAATTCGAAGAAGCCTTCTGGTACAACCAGAACCTGAATGATTTATATACGCAGATCAACGGCAATTCGCTACGCGACCAGGGCGCGCTGGAGCATATTTTCTCCGCCGGCTTTGTTGAGTATATAAAACTGAAAAAACAGCATGGTGTGGATGCCAGTGCTGTGATGGAAGGCGCGCGCCGCGCGATGCGTGCGACATACCAGCGCGAGACGGATCGGCTGGAATCGCATCTGGCGTTTCTTGCCTCGGTCGGTTCGGTCAGTCCGTATGTGGGCTTGTTCGGCACGGTGTGGGGGATCATGAATGCGTTCCGCGGACTGGCAAATGTCGGGCAGGCGACAGTGGCACACGTCGCTCCCGGCATCGCCGAAGCACTGGTGGCCACCGCGATGGGGTTGTTTGCGGCAATACCTGCAGTGATCGCGTATAACCGTTACGCGCACGACATCAACCGCTTGGCGACACGTTTTGAAAGTTTCACCGAAGAGTTTTCCAATGTATTGCAACGTCAGCCATGAGAACAATTAGCCGCTCCAATAACCGCATGATGAACGAGATCAACGTCGTTCCATATATCGACGTGATGCTGGTGTTGCTGGTGATTTTCATGGTGACAGCTCCGCTGATGAATCCAAGCCAGATAGACTTGCCGCAGGTGGGTAAATCGTCGCCTTTGGCCCCGGCCCCATTGGAGGTCATCATCAGAAAAGACACTTCGCTGGCAATGCGCGATCATGCCAAAGGGGACAAGGAAATCAGCGTATCACGCGAAAACCTGATCGCGATTTTGAGAGCCAGGCAAGGTGAGCAAGCGAAACAGGCGGTGGTCATTTCCGCCGACAGGAACGTGCGCTACGAGGAAGTTATCAATGTGATGAATGTACTGCAACAGCAACAGATCAAGAAAGTCGGACTGTTGACGCAACTCAAATCTGAATGAATACGGCGGTCCTTCACGAATCCGGCTGGCTCGAATCCTACCGGCATGAACCATACCGGCTGCCCGCGGGGATTCTGGCATTGGCTGTGCACGGCGCGTTTTTTACGCTGCTGTATTTTGGATTTTCCTGGCAGGTAATGCCGCTTGAGATGATGAATGTGGAGTTGTGGCAGAGTTTGCCGGAAACGGTTGAAGTGCCGGTTGAAAAACCCAGGGTGGAGGAGGTTGCACCGCCGCCTCAGCCAGAGAAAATTGAACAGCCTGAAATCGTGGTGCCGGATATAAAGAAGGTTGAAACCAAGCGCGTCGAGAAAAAGCCGGTAAAAAAGAAAGCAGTTGCCAAAACTGCTGGCCAGAAGTCTGCTGAACCCAAGTCGGTCGAACAGAAGCGTGTTGAGCAGAATCAGGAAGCGCTTCTCGCCGAACAGGAAACCGAGCGTGCACGGGCCGAGCAAGCTGCGGCTAAAGGCCGCGTGGTGAATGAATACAAAGCCAAAATCCAGAACAAGATTACAATCAACATCGTGATGCCGCCGGGCGTGCCTGACGATGCGCTCGCTGTATTTCGAGTCACGCTGTTGCCGGGTGGCTCGGTGCTGAGTGCAGTCATGAAAAAGTCCAGTGGCAATGCGGCATATGACAATGCGGTGGAGCGCGCGATTCTAAAATCAGACCCGTTGCCTTTGCCGCCTGACCCGGCGATGTTCAAGGATTTCCGAATATTGGAGCTGAAGTTTCAGCCCCGAAAACCAAAGGAGTAGTTATGTTGTTGCGCGCATTTCAGAGCGTGGTTGGAATATTGTTTTTGGCTCACGTATCAGTGGTGAGCGCTGAAATGACTATCGAAATCATCGGCGCTGGTGAAAATCAGGTTCCGGTCGCGATCGTACCGTTCGGCGGGGACGGCAAACTGGCTCAAGCCATTAAGGATGTCATGGTGGGCGATTTGCTGCGCAGCGGATTGTTTCGCACGGTCGGTTCGGGGGGAATATCTCCGCATGTGCCTGCCGAAGTCAGCTACCCGGATTGGCAGGCGCGCGGCGCGGAAGCGCTGGTGATAGGCACGGTTGCCGCCAAAGCCAATGGGCGCACGGAAGCGCGTTTTCAATTGCTGGACGTGGTCAAGCAGACGAAATTGATCGATCTGGCAGTTTCGGCGGACGATATTCAGATGCGCGCCATCGGCCATCGAATAGCGGATCTGGTTTATGAAAAATTAACAGGCGACAAGGGGGTGTTCAACACTCGTATTGCCTATGTGAACCGGATTGGTCAAAAGTACAATTTGATAGTGGCGGATTGCGACGGGTACAACGAGCAAATCGTACTTTCGCAAAACGATCTGATAATGTCTCCTGCGTGGTCGCCGGATGGCAGTCATCTTGCTTATGTGAGTTTTGAGACCGGTCACGCAGTGGTATATGTGCAGTCTCTGTACACCGGGCAACGCAAAGTTCTGGCGGATTTTGAGGGCAGTAACAGCGCACCGGCATGGTCGCCGGATGGCAAGCAATTGGCGGTCGTGCTGACGCGTGATGGCAGTTCGCAGATTTATCTGGCTCGCCCGGATGGTAGTGGAATTCGGCGTATTACCTTCAGCGACGGGATTGACACCGAGCCGAATTTCTCGCCGGATGGGCAATACCTGCTGTTCACCTCGGATCGCGGCGGAAGCCCGCAAATTTACCGTATGCCGGTGAAGGGCGGGATGGAACAGCGCATGACGTTTGGCGAGGGCAACAACTTTTCGCCGAGGCACAGCCCGGATGGCAAAGGTTTTGTGTACACACACTTCAGCAGTGGCAAGTTTTTCATCGCTACGCAGGATTTCAAGACCGAGCAGATGGAGATTCTGACAGAAGGCGGATGGGAGAAAAAACCCAGTTATGCGCCTAACGGCAAGCTTATTATGTTTGCCAGTGAGGGGCGTGGCCGTGGTATATTGGCAACCGTGTCCAGCGACGGTCGCGTCAAGCAGCGCATATTTTCTCAAAGCGGTGATGCACGTGAACCGGTGTGGGGACCATACCCGTAATTTGTCCTAACCCAAGCGAAAGGGGATGTCATGAAGAAGCTTGTTATCAGTGTTGTGTTAGTGAGCTTGCTTGCAGCCTGTGCCAGCGAGAAACCTAAAGAAACTGTTTCCACTCCCAAGGCGGATGAACCTGTTGCCGCCGCACCGGTTGCTGAAACCCCGGCGGCTGTCGCTGCACCAGAAGTTGCGGAGACGGCGGCTCCCGCAGCTGTCGCTGAGATCGACCAGTTGAATGACTCAAGCAGCATTCTGTCCAAGCGCAGCACCTACTACCCGTTCGATGTGTCAGCGGTGCAGGAGACCGACAAACCGCTGGTTCAAGCGCATGCAAAATATCTGAGCGAGCACCCTGAGCGCAACGTGCGCCTGGAAGGCAATTGCGATGAGCGCGGTAGCAACGAATACAACCTGGCTCTCGGTCAACGCCGTGCGGATGGCGTGAAGAAAATGCTGATTCTGGGCGGCACGAAAGCCAGCCAGATTAAATCTGTCAGTTATGGCGAAGAAAAACCCAAAGCTACCGGGCACAATGAGGATTCCTGGAAGCAAAATCGCCGCACCGATATAGTTTATTGAAGCAGTGGCCGTGTTTAAACTGTGTGCCTTGATGTTGCTTGGTTTGTGTTTTGCCAACCCCGCGCAAGCGGGGTTGTTTTCGGATGATGAAGCACGCAAGCAAATTGATGACGCGCGCAAGCAGATTCAGGATAACCGGAAAGAAACCCAGCAACTTGAAACGCGCCTCGATGCGCGTTTGAAAAAGCTTGAAGATGCGAACAAAAACCTGGAAGATACGAACAACCGGCAAACCAAATCCATGCTGGATTTGCAGGGACAGATCGAAGTGCTGAGCAGCGAAATCCGCAAGCTGCGCGGACAGAATGAAGAGTTGGCACACGGCCTGGGGGAAGCCGAGAAGCGCGCAAAAGATTTTTATGTGGATCTGGATTCGCGCTTGCGGCATTTTGAATCCCTGGAGGAAACTGCCAAGATTGAGGTCGTTCCGGCAAGCGGCATTTCTCCTGCAGACACTGTTTCAGCTGACCCGTCCGACCCTGCTATCGAGAACCGTGCCTTTGAGTCTGCCTACGGTTTGTTCAAGGATGGCCGTCACGCAAACGCGGTCAAGGCATTTCATGAATTCCTTGATAAATATCCCGATTCGGTACATGTTCCCAACGCGATATATTGGTTGGGGAGTGCAAAGTTTGCGCTAAAGGATTACAAGGGCGCTCTGGATTATTACCAGAAATTATTGGATGTTTCACCAGCCACGCCAAAGGCTGCCGGGGTGATGCTCAATATTGCAGAATGCCAAAAAGAGTTGAAACAAAAAGCGGCTTCCAAAAAAACGCTTAAACAACTTGTAGCCAAATATCCCACTAGCGAAGCTGCCGCCAGAGCCAAGAAACTGCTCGCTGCCACCAAGTAATCCGTATGTCGAAAGTTGATTCGGAAGCGCAACTGCGCATCAGTGAGATTTTTTATTCCCTGCAAGGGGAGAGCCGTAATATTGGTTTGCCAACGGTATTCATTCGTTTGACAGGCTGCCCTCTGCGTTGCACCTATTGCGATACGACCTATGCTTTCACGGGGGGGCAAAACATGAGCTTGGCAGAAATTCTTCGACAGGTTGCCGAATACACTCCGCGTTATGTGACCGTCACCGGTGGTGAACCGCTGGCGCAAAAAAAAAGCATTTCTTTGTTGAGCGCGTTGTGCAATGTTGGATATGAAGTGTCTCTTGAAACAGGCGGTGCATTGGATATCAGCGAAGTGGATGAACGTGTGATGCGCGTGGTGGACATCAAAACACCGGCATCCGGCGAGGTTGACAAGAATCGCTGGGAAAATTTGCCATTTCTGACCCGGCACGATGAAATCAAATTCGTGGTGTGCGACGAGAACGACTATCAGTGGGCCAAGCAAACCATTCATCAG
>JACREA010000109.1 GCA_016218465.1 Nitrosomonadales bacterium
AGCTTTGATGAACTCGTCCTTGCAATTTAGATTTTCCGCACTGCTATGGTCGTTCTCCTTCGGAACGCTGGCTATCCTTGTGTACGATTTTTTAGAGCACGGGATGGACGTTCCCATGTTTGCTTTCCTTGCTGTCGGGGTGGCGGTATCGGCATGGGGACAATGGCTAGTAAAGCGTTGGCTGGCGCCAGTCGGAAAAATGAAGGAAGTCATCGATGAAATTTCCCAAGGGAAGTTCAACAAACGGGTGACCGGGGTAGCCGAAAGGCACGATGAGATCGGCCTGTTGTGCTGGAGCTTGAACGATATGCTGGACCAGTTGAACACTTTTTTTCGTGAACAGGAAATCAGTTTCCGCCGCAATGTGGAGAACAAGTTTTATCGCAAGGCTATACCCGGCGGGATGCACGGTGGGTTCAAGAAAGGCCTGGAAAATCAGAATGTCCTGCTGGCAGGAGCGGAAGGGGAAAAAATCGGGGCAATGCGAACGCAATTGTTGACGCGGGCACACTCGCTCAACTCTGCCAACTTGCTGAAAAATCTGACTTCAAATCAGCAGGATTTAAAGGTGATTACCGATAACATGGAACAATTGGCAACCTTGGCCAGCCGCACCCGGGATGATGCCGAGGAGAGCCGCGAATCGGTCAAGGATGTGGTGCAACGGCTTTCAGGAATCGTTGAGCGGGTCAATCATGCCAATGCCGCAATTACCCAACTGAATGCGCGCAGTTCGGAGATCAACAAGGCGGTGGGGTTGATCACTTCGATCGCCGATCAGACCAATCTGCTGGCATTGAATGCAGCCATTGAGGCGGCACGCGCCGGCGAAGCAGGACGAGGTTTTGCGGTAGTGGCGGATGAGGTGCGCAAATTGGCCGAAAATACCAAGAATGCCTCTGAATCCATCGGGCGGATCATGCAGATGCTGCAAGGCGAAGCGGCCAAGATGCTGGATGATTCCAGGGAAATGCACGAAATCGCAAATTCTTCAAAGAGCGTAATTGGGAGAATCGAGCAGAAGTTCGGCCAGTTCTACGAATCCGCCGTTACTACTTTGTCTGGGGCGCGTTATGCGCAAGATCTCAGTTTCTCCTCTTTGGTCAAAGTGGATCACGTCGTTTACAAGCAACGGGCTTATGTGTTGATTGACGATGCCAATAACGAAGAATACAGGAAGGCAGTGAGCGTGGATCACCATAATTGCCGGCTGGGCAAATGGTATACCGGGGTTGGCAAAGATGTGTTTGGGGGGACTGCCGCTTATCGTAGTTTGTTGGAGCCGCATCGCAAAGTGCATGAGTATGTGCATCTCATGGTCAAACAATTGGATCAAGGCTGGGAGCGCGATCTTGCGGTGCAGGACCGTATATATGACGCACTCGATGGTTCGGAAAAGGCCAGCCTGGATGTGATGCAGGCAATAGACAGAGTGGTTGCAGAAAAACATCCGCATATGGTCAAGCCAGCGTAGTTACGTAGGAGCGCAATTTATTGCGCGGCGAGATTTCCGAATCATCCAATCGCGCAATAAATTGCGCTCCTACTGGATGTTCACAAAATTAATGGTGCAATGCGCTACGCTTATTGCACCCTACAAAAAATGAGCGTCGAACATACCCGCGAATTCCATTTTACCACCCAGGACTTTCAGCTCATCCGCAAGTTGATATATGAACACGCCGGCATTTCATTAAGCGAGAGCAAGCAAGAGTTGGCATATAGCCGTCTTGCACGGCGGTTGCGCGCTACCGGCGTCAAAACTTTTGCGGAGTACCTGAATCGCTTGCAGCGGGGCGACGAGGCGGAGTGGGAGGCTTTCACCAATTCGTTGACCACCAATCTGACTTCGTTCTTTCGCGAGGCGCACCATTTCCCGGTCTTGGCCGGGCATCTGCGCAAACCGGGCAAGACCCATCCTTCCGTGATGTGGTGTTCGGCTTGCTCGACGGGTGAAGAGGCATATTCCATGGCAATGACAGCGGTGGATGCGTTTGGCGGCTTTGACCATCCGGTCAGGATTATCGCATCAGACCTGGATACCAATGTATTGCAAACTGCGCGTACCGGCCGCTATAAGCTGGAGTCGGTTGCCAGGATATCCGCATTGCAGATCGATAAATTCTTTGTGCGTGGAAAGGGCGAGGATGCGGGCTTCGTGCAGGTGCGTCCCGAGTTGCGGAAGATGATCAGCTTTCAGCGTATCAACCTGCTGGACGCTACCTGGCCGATACGCGAGCAACTGGATGCAATTTTCTGCCGCAATGTGATGATCTACTTCGACAAGGATACGCAACTGAAGATACTGAAGAAGTTTGCTCCATTGCTGCGCGGAGATGGTTTGTTGTTTGCCGGGCATTCGGAGAATTTTCATCATGCCGATGCCTGGTTCAAATTGCGCGGCCATACTGTGTATCAGAGGACAGAAAACAGATGACAGGCATCAGAGGACAGAAGACAGGCGCTTCGCTGACAGAGGACAGAGGCTTTGTTGCCGCTACGCGGCAATGTTTCAATAAAAATGCGGCGAAGCCGCACAACAATCTGTCTTCTGTTATCGTGGTCGGTTCCTCCACCGGCGGCACAGATGCCCTCCGGGTGTTTTTATCAGCTATGCCAAGCCGCTCGCCCGCTATCCTGATCGCACAACACATGCCGGAATTGTTCACGCAGCCTTTCGCCGTGCGCCTGGACAGTTTGTGCGGGATGAGTGTCAAGGAAGCCGGGCATCACGAAAAAATTCAGGCAGGATATGTGTATCTTGCGCCAGGGCATTCGCACTTGTCGCTGGAATATGCCGATGGCGGATACCGGACTGTGCTTAACCAGGGCCCGCCGGTGAATCGCCATCGGCCTTCGGTCGAGGTGTTGTTTCGTGCTGCTGCCAAAGTACTGGGTGGAAACGCCATCGGCGTGATGTTGACCGGCATGGGCAAGGATGGCGCAGCCGCGATGCTGGAGATGCATCAGGCAGGGGCGTATAACTTCGCGCAGGATGAGGCGAGTTGCGTGGTATTCGGAATGCCACGCGAGGCCATCGCTCTGGGTGCGGTGGATGAGATCGTGCCGCTGGATAAAATGGCGGAACGCGTGACGGCTGTTGCAGCTAGCCGCCTGTAGCTTGTAGCGGGTAACTCGCATAGGCCGCCTTACCGGCCTTCGCCGGTATGGCGCGGCTTTTCTAATAAGTTGTTCGGGTTAAAACAACCCCGAATTTCTCCCGCTATTCATCCGATTGAACTTCGCCAGGTTGTCGATAATTGCGCTAACCAGCGGCTTGGCTGGCGAAGTTTGCCAGCTTATAACCAGCCACTTGGTTGCCGTCTTTTGGCAACCTAGCGGAATGGCTGGTAGTTTCACCAGTCGAATGGCTATGCAAGGCTAACCAGTGGAGTTCATCATGGCAGAAGATAGCGATGTAGAAAAAACCGAACAGCCCTCACAGCGGCGGCTTGACCAGGCAAGAGAAAAAGGCCAGGTTGCCCGCTCGCGTGAGCTTTCCACGTTCACCGTATTGATGGCGGGAGGCGGTACGCTGTGGTTCATGGGCGCTTCGTTCACCAGGCATTTGGTGAAAATGCTGCATGACGGCCTGACTTTGGACCGCGACATGGCCTTCAATACCGCACTGATGATTCCGCGTTTATACGAACTTTCACTGGATATCCTCATCACTTTCTCACCGTTGTTGCTGGCGGTCATGTTTGCCGCAATATTTTCCCCTCTGCTGCTGAATGGCTGGCTGTTCAGTATTGAAGCTCTGCAACCCAGGTTCTCCAAACTGAATCCGGTCTCCGGCATCGCCCGCATGTTCTCGAGAAACGCACTGGTGGAGCTGGCCAAAGCAATCGGTAAAGCCATTCTGGTGGGCGGTATCGCAGCATGGGCGATCTGGCATAACAAGGACGCGGTAATGGCGCTCGGCACTCAAGCCGCTGCTGCCTCCATTCCGCAGATGGGGCATCTGGTCGGTACGAGTTTCATGGCAATCGCCGGTGCGATGTTGCTGATCGTGGCGATAGATGTGCCGTTCCAGTTATGGGACCACAACAAGAAACTGAAGATGACCAAGGAAGAAGTGCGTCAGGAAGCCAGGGAAACCGAAGGCGATCCGATGGTCAAGGGACGCATCCGCAGCTTGCAGCGCGAAGCGGCGCGCCGCCGCATGATGGCAGCGATACCGACCGCCGATGTGGTGGTGACCAACCCGACGCACTATGCCGTGGCGCTGAAGTACAGCGAAAATGACTCTGGCCGCAAGGGAATGCGCGCGCCGGTGGTGGTAGCAAAGGGCTCGCATCTGCTGGCGTTGCGCATTCGCGAAATTGCGCAGGAAAACCATGTGCCGATTCTGGAAGCTCCGCCGCTTGCACGTGCGCTGCACACACATGCCGATTTGGGCGAGTCTATTCCCGAGGCTCTTTATACTGCCGTCGCTGAAGTGCTGGCTTA
>JACREA010000108.1 GCA_016218465.1 Nitrosomonadales bacterium
ATTGGTAGCTACAACCAGACGGCTGGTACTTTTTCGGCTGGTGCAAACACCATCACAGTTAGCGGCAACTGGAATGAGACCGGGACATTTAATCCCGGCACCGGGACAGTGACATTAAGTGGTGCAGCCGCGCAAACCATCAGCGGCACCAGCCCTGTCAATTTCAATAACCTGACAGTTACAAATGGAGCCAATCCAAACATCACGCTGGCAACCAATGTAACGGTGGCAGGTACGCTGACCGGGACGGTGAATCTTACCTCTACCTGTCCGACCGATTACACATTGACCTCTACCACCCCGGCTCAGGTGCTGCATAGTTGCTCCCCCGTCACGCCGCCTGCTAATTTCGATTGCGTTGAAACGGGAGTAGCATACACGCCCAATCCTGTAGCGCCGGCGCGAAACCCCATCTATACCAAGCTCGCCGGAACAGCTTTCAGCTTCGATGTGGTTGCTCTGAAAGCGGACGGCACGGTGGAAACGACCTACGCCTCTGTCTCCAACAAGTCTGTAACGGTGGAACTGGTGGATGGCACCGGTGCCACCGCCTGCGCCAGCCGCACCGCCCTTATCCCACCTGTTTCCCAGACACTCACTTTCACTGCCGCTGATTCGGGGGTAAAGACGGCAGCCAGCATGACGGTCAGCAAGGCCTACGCCAACTTGCGCTGCCGGGTGACAGACGCCAACCAGATGCCGAATGTGGTGGGTTGTTCGGTGGATAACTTCTCGGTGCGCCCCGGCGCAGCGACATTGACGACCACCGCGACTGCCGCCGCACCTTCAGTTGCAGCCGCGCCCACTGTCAAGGCAGGTACAGCGTTCACTATCGGCGCCACGACCACAACCGGTGCGACCGATGCCTATACGGGCACGCTGACGCTGGATGTCACCAAGCTGACCGCACAATTGCCGAGCAATGGCACGACTCAACAAAGCGGCGGCGCGGTAGGAAGCCTTGCGGTCAGCCCCGCAGTGCAGGCCAACGCTTCGCCGGCGCAAAGCAATAACGCCATCTGGAATGAAGCGGGCTACCTGTATGCCGCTGCGGGGGCATTCCGCGATGATGGTTTTACTTCGGTTGACCAAGTTGGCGACTGCGTTTCTTCTACCGTTGGTGATGCCAACCTGGCTGATACTTTCGATGTCAACAACCAAATTGGATGTTCGATTGGCAACAAGACCGCCGTTTCATTTGGCCGCTTCATTCCTGACCATTTCGATGTGACGGCAAACAGCAACGGTACGATGGCCGCTGCGTGTTCTTCCGGCGGTTTCACTTACACTGGACAGGCAATGGGTTACGGCACGGTGCCATCGCTGACCATCAAAGCTATAAATGCAGCTACAGGTGCAATTGTGACTCAGAATTACCAAGGGGTTTTCCAAAAGCTCGCGGCTTCCGGCGTTTCAATCACTGCGCCGACAGCAGATGGCGCGCAGAACGGTTTAGATGGCCTGACAAAAACGACGCTGGCAGCTTCGATGTCGGCGGGCGCGCTCACCAATAGCAGCGGAACCTTGACATACACCCTTGCGGCAGGTGACCAGTACACCTATACGCGAGACGCCAACTCCTTGGTGGGCGCATATACCAGCAACATCCCGCTAATTGTAGCCTCAGTCAGCGATGGTGAAGTAACTGCTGCGGGCACCTTGCCGACGCTAAGCCCTACCGGCGTTTCCCTGCGCTTCGGGCGGCTCAAGCTGTCCAATGCGCATGGCTCGGAGCTGCTCAACCTGCCGATACCAGTGCAGGCACAATACTGGAACGGCACCTCATTCGTGACCAACACTGCGGACAATTGCACCACCTTGATTTCGGGCAACATCAAACTTACCGCTCCCCCCGCAGGCGTTAGCGCCACTCTGGGTGGCGTATTCTTGGCAGGTGCGGGGTCACTGACACTGTCCAAGCCCACCACCCCGGCGAAAGTGGCCGTGGATCTATGCGCGGACTTGAGTGCCGACCCGGTCGGGGGAACAGTATGCTCAGCCACATCTGCCGCTATGCCTTATTTGCAAGGTTTGTGGGCGCCTGGCAGTAGTTACAACAATGACCCGGCCGCACGCGCCACCTTCGGCGTATACAAGGGCGCGCGAGAGTTTATTTACCTGCGTGAAAATTACTAAATCGGTAACACCGATTTAGTAATTTCAGTGAAGACTAATGCGCGAAGCGCGTTATGCCGGAACTAAAACTGCTGCGGCAATAGCCGCTTTAATAGTTTGGCTACGGCGTAACCTGCTCCGCAGGTGAGCCTACGCCGCAACAAGCTGCTGTGCAGCGTGTTGTCGGCCCTGTCTCTACGCAGCAGTTCCAGGCAATAAACTCATTGCTATGACCCATAGGCCACTGCCAATGTAAATATACTGAGTGTGATACTGAATTTTATTTCGTTGCCAAACTTTGAACGTGAATCTGCGCCGCTTCCGCCGCTCTCTCGACAGACTTTGACGACTTTTCGTACAAGGCATTATTGATCGATGGACAGGGCAATCCATACAGCAATTTCTAGCAGCTATCTATCTATTTGTTATACGACAGTTAATTGACGTAAACAATTTTGTTGGCACGGTACCTGCTGGTTGTATATTTAGAGAGTGATAGGCTAATGGATATTATTTGGGTTGAAAAGAAAAGGTTCCTCACATTCGTTTGGAATAACCTGTAAAACTTATTGACAACAATGGGTTATTGAATTATCTTCGCGCTAGTTATGAAAATACCGTTGATTTCCACCTTATTTAAAACAAAAAGCCATGAAGCTGGCTGGTTTGCAATTGGCTTGGGCGCGCACGGGATTTACCTGGCTCAAGTCAGGCAAGCCGGTACGTCGCTGAGCGTGTTGCGATGCGAGTATCATGAGACTGGCGAGGTGTCAGCCGCGCAGCTTGACAATATCCGCCACAGTGCGAATATTGATAAAAATAACTTTACCACCTTGCTATCTTCCGGGGATTATCAGATGCTGCTGGTGGATGCGCCCAATGTTCCTGTCAATGAGCTGAAGACGGCGATACGCTGGAAAATCAAAGACGACCTGAATTACCACATAGACGATGCCACCGTGGATGTGCTGCAGATACCTGCCAGCAAGTACGGTTCCGATCGCGTCCAGTCAATTTATGCGATCGCCGCGTCCAATGAGACAATCCAGAAACGCATCGCGCTGTTCGAACAGGCGAAGATCAAATTGAGTGTGATAGATATCCCTGAAATGGCGCAACGCAACATCGCCGCATTGTTTGAGCAGGATGATCGCGCATTGGCGTTGCTGGCGTTCGATGACAACGGCGGGCTGATAACCTTCACGTCCAGAGGTGAATTGCTGCTGGCGCGGCGCATCGAGATCACCGCCGGTCAGTTGCAGGATGCCAATGACCAATTGCGCCAGCAGTATCGGGATCGCATTGAATTGGAGTTGCAGCGTTCGCTGGATTATTTTGACCGGCAATATAATCACCTGCCAGTCAGCCGCGTGCTGGTGTGCGCGCCTGATGATGACAGCCTGGCAAATTTTCTGGCAGCGGCGGTGGAGGTCAAAGTAGAGAGGCTGGAGTTGTCGCAGGTAATGGATATCAGCAAAGTCCCGGCGCTGGCCGACAGCGAGTTTGTTGCGCATGTATTGCCGGCATTGGGGGCAGCATTGCGTCAGGAAAGGCGCGCACTATGAGCCAGCAGATCAATCTGTTCAATCCGGTTTTTCTGAAGCAGCGCAAGTATTTTTCGCTGTTGACGATGTTGCAGGCGCTGGGGCTGATTATGTTGGGTTCTCTGGTTTTTTATGGCTACGCGCTGTATCAGGTGGGGCAGCTCAAGCGGCAATCGGAAGAAAGCACCAAGCATTTCAATGCCGAACAGGCGCGCCTCGCTCGTTATACTGCCGAATTTTCCCCGCAGCAGGCAAAGCAGGCATTGCAGGCAGAAGTCCAGAGATTGGAGAAGGAGTTGTCCGAGCAGACCAGGATGGTTGATACCATGAAGTCCGGCTCGGTGGGCAACA
>JACREA010000116.1 GCA_016218465.1 Nitrosomonadales bacterium
CAGCAGCGCCCGGAAGCGGCATGGCGCCTGAGCGCGCTATACCACGACGACGAAAGCGGTGAGCCGCGAATGCGCCAACTGTTGCCACTTGCAGCGCCGACCGGAAAATCGGCCTATTCCCATGCGCCTTTGCTCAATCTGGAACCGGCTCAGTTCTTGCCGCAGCTTACCGACCAATATTTTTACGCCGCGCTGCACGAAGTTTTTTACGCTTCACTGATGGCGGAGAACCGCAAGCGGCTGGAGCACATGGACAGTGCCATCCGCCGTCTGGAAAAAGACGAAGCCAAGCTGCGGCTGCGCTACAACGTGCTGCGCCAGGAAGAAATCATCGAGGAAATCGAGATCATCATGCTGAGCGCGGAAGCGCTGTCTGGTTAATTTGCAGAATGTATGTCGGAGGGAATAACATGAACAGGACGCTCATAATCAAACTCCTCACGAAAGCGGTTGAACTTGCGCTGTTGTGAAACAATGTTGCCTGCCGGCGGTTTTGTTGTCTCCGCCTTCCTGCTTACGACCCAAAAATAATATTTGCGGCGTATCAGACAAACGCTGACAACAAACTTTCCTGACTCCTTACACAATAATCAGGCAAACACTGATAGCGCCCTTTACAAGCGAGGAATACTATTTTTCCAAGCGAATTTGGCTTTCGCGAGACTGGCGGCGAATGAATATGTTCCTGATGACAGGGGGTGTTTTTACACATTCTTGCCATTTTCGGAGAGGTGTTCCGCCAGACCGGTTTGGTGACCTGCCCAATAACCTGACAAGGAGATCATTCGATGAAAACAATTACCCTTGAAATGCCTATTGTTACGAAATGCATTGCAAGCGAGTGCGTTTATAACGCGAACAGCAGTTGCCATGCCCGCGCCATTACCATCGGCGACTCCATCCACCCCGGCTGCGACACCTTTCTGGCGGGATCACGTCACACCAAGTCGGTCAATCAGATTGCGGGTATAGGCGCCTGCAAGACCGTCGGCTGCAAGTTTAACAATGACCTCGAATGCATTGCGGATAGCATTCAGGTTGGGATGGTAAAAAACGAAGCTAACTGCATGACCTTCGACTTGTGCTGAATGTCATCGGAAGGGTATCTATGTTGGGTAGTGCCTGAGCCAAGAGCAAGCAGGACCGGCAAAAGCGGTTTCAGAAACGGAGGTAGCGATGAGTGCAATTTTCGGAATTGAGGAGCGCAATGCACAAGGTTTTATCGATACGGGTATTGTATGCTACCCCCGTTCGCCGGATGGCAAATCGGACTTGCACAGTATCGTTTCGACCATCAGGAATGAAGACATAGTTTTCATCAAACATTGCACGCCAGGATCCAGCTTGCATATCAAAGCCGTAGGTATTGTGCTGTCCGATTATCCAACTGAAAGCGATCTTGGCAATTGCTTGGCTGTCGAATGGGTGTGGCAGGGCGAAAAAGTTCTGGATAATTTTGACGAAGTACTGTTTTTATGCGGCAACGCGCTCTACGAAGAGCATAACGTTATGGTGCAAAGGGAAATCATCAATTTGCTTCCGGAGAAATACAAATTACCGCAAGAATGGTAGGAGCAAAACGCGAATCAGCCCGGCTTAAGTTACTGGCAGGTTTTGGTACATAAACATCAACTTCGATCAAATAGCCCGGCGAATTAATATCTTCAAAGCTTGCAGGTAAGCCACAACGTCGAATGTTGATGCTTGGCCAGTGACATGCTGGCTGATTGTGAGGAGAATGGCAATCATGCTCGACGAATTTATTCATGAACCGCGCGTAGCGTATTTCTCGATGGAGATCGCGCTGCGCAATGAAATTCCGACCTATGCCGGCGGGCTGGGGATACTCGCCGGCGATACGATGCGAACGGCTGCCGACCTTGAATTGCCTATGGTGGCGGTCAGCCTGATATGCCACGCCGGCTATTTCCGCCATGAAATCGACGCGCAAGGGCGGCAGACGGAGCATTCTGCAACGTGGGACATCAAGCACTGGACCCAACCCCTCGACGCCAAGATTGCTGTGCAGATCGATGGCCGCACGGTCTGGATCGGCGCATGGTTGTATATACTCGAAGGCCACATGGGCGGACGCCAGCCGGTGTTGCTGCTTGACACCGACCTGGATGAGAACAGCAGCGATGACCGCAAAATCAGCCACTATCTTTACGGCGGCGATAATGTCTACCGGCTCAAGCAGGAAATTGTACTTGGGTTAGGAGGCGTACGTCTCTTGCATGCAGTCGGATTCACGATCAAGCATTACCATATGAACGAGGGGCATTCCGCACTGCTCGGGCTGGAACTGATGCGGCGATATGCCTATTCCACTGAGGACCTGAGACCCGGTGAATCGCGCTATGACCTCCCACTTGTGCGCGACCTGTGCAGCTTTACCACGCACACTCCGGTCGAGGCCGGGCATGACCGCTTTTCCTACGATCTGGTGCAACGTGTACTCGACAATGATTTCGACATCGAGACCATCAAGCGTTTGGCCGGAGAGGACAGCCTCAATATGACGCGGCTGGCGCTGAACCTCAGCGAATACGTCAACGGTGTCGCCAAGAAACACGCCGAAGTGTCCAACGCGATGTTCCCCGGATATAAGGTGCACGCGATCACCAACGGTGTGCACCCTTTCACCTGGTCTGCCGAAAGCTTCCGCCAGCTTTACGACCATTACACTCCCGGCTGGCGCCACGAGCAGCAGTTGCTGATGCGCGCCGACTGCTGTATTCCCGATGTCGCTATCTGGGAAGCGCATACTCAGGCGAAACAACACCTCATCGAAAAAGTCCAGGCGCTCACCGGCGTATTGCTTAAACCTGATGTTCCGATTTTTGGTTTTGCGCGGCGCATGACTGCATACAAGCGCCCGGATCTACTATTCACCGACCTGGAGCGTTTGCGGGCAATTGCGCGCAACCAGCCGTTCCAGATCGTGTTCGCCGGTAAGGCGCACCCGAATGATGAAAGCGGAAAGCACTTGATCGAGCAACTGCACGCTCATGCACGCGCTCTTGCCGATTCGATACCGGTGGTCTATCTGCCCGATTATGATATGGCGCTTGCCCAGTTGCTGACTGCAGGAGCGGACGTGTGGCTCAACACGCCGCTGCCGCCGCTCGAGGCTTCGGGCACCAGCGGCATGAAAGCAGCATTCAACGGCGTACCCAACCTGTCAGTGCTCGATGGCTGGTGGATTGAAGGCTGCCTCGAAGGCGTAACCGGCTGGGCAATCGGCGATACGGCGGGAATGGCTGACGGCAAGGCACAAGTGCTCTACGATAAGCTCGAGAAAGTGGTGCTGCCGCTGTATTTCAATAGCGACCGCAGCGGGTGGATCAGGGTGATGAAAGGAGCGATCAGCAAGAACGCCTCGTATTTCAACAGCCACCGCATGATGCGCCGCTATGCGACGGAGGCGTACGCCCGATAATTTCTAACACCATCGAAACGGCGCTCCCGATCAACTCACCTAAAGGGACTTATCATGAGCACTACCACAGACCCCCGCAGTGTCATGAATATCGAGGCAGATATACTGGAGCGGGCAGATGCCGAATTCGCCGAAGCATTAGTCGAGGCGTTGGATATTCGCGAGCACGAAACCGGCGAGCACTCCAAGCGGGTTGCCTGCCATACCTTGGTGCTGGCGCGCCGTTTTACCTCAGATGCCGGCCAGTTGCGGCAAATTTACTGGGGCTCCTTGCTTCACGACATAGGCAAGATCGGGATACCGGACGCAATCTTGTTGAAACAGGATTCGCTCGATGAAGAAGAGTGGAATGTGATGCGCACTCATCCCGAAAAAGGATACCGCATCGTCTCGCAAATTCCGGACATGAAAGAAGCCGCCGAACTCGTGTTTAGCCATGAGGAGCGTTTCGATGGAAGCGGTTATCCGCGTGGGCTGCGTGGTGAACAAATCAGCCTGGGGGCGAGGCTGTTTGCCGTGATAGATACGCTGGATGCAATTACTTCAGACCGCCCTTATCGCAAGGCAGGCTCGTTTGAACAGGCACGCGAGGAGATAGTCAGCATGAGCGGCACACAATTCGACCCGGCGGCAGTGCAGGCATTTCTGGCAGAAGAGGCAACGTTGCGCGAAATGGTGGAGGCCAAGTGCATGCTGCCGAACGACTTGGCCATACCTCAAACACAAATGAAAGGAGCGGGCCGTGGCAACACCCGACATTGATCCGGTTTGCGGCATGACTGTGAAGCCTGAATCTCCGCACCACTTCGAATATCGCGGCGTCGAATATCGTTTCTGTAGCGCAAAGTGCCTGGCCAAATTCCAGGCGTCTCCGGATGCTTACCTGAAGCCACGCCCGAAGGAGCCGAAAGTTGCCAAAGCGGGTGTGATGTACACCTGTCCGATGCACCCGGAAATTCGCCAGCCCGCGCCGGGAAGCTGCCCGAAGTGCGGTATGGCGCTGGAGCCGGAATCCCCGCCGGTTCCGGGCGCGGTCGAATACACCTGCCCGATGCATCCTGAAGTGGTGCGCAGCGAACCGGGTAGTTGCCCGATTTGCGGCATGGCGCTTGAGCCGCGCAATGCCACAACTGAAGACAATACCGAATTGCGCGACATGACGCGGCGCTTCTGGGTGAGCACGGCATTGGCCTCGCCGGTGTTCGTGATGGCGATGGGCACCGACCTGCTGCCGCAACTCATGCAGAGTGTTTCGATGACGGCGCTGCAATGGCTTGAATTCGCGTTGGCTACGCCCGTCGTGTTGTGGGGCGGGTGGCCAATCTTCCAGCGTGGCTGGGCCTCGGTGATCAATCGCAGCCTCAACATGTTCAGCCTGATCGCGCTCGGCGTTGGCGTGGCATGGAGCTACAGCGTCGTGGCGATGCTCTTGCCGGGAATTTTCCCGCCAGCGATGCGCAGCATGATGGGCACGGTGCCGGTGTACTTCGAGGCGGCTGCGGTGATCATGGCCTTGGTGCTGCTCGGGCAGGTGATGGAATTGCGCGCGCGCAGCCAGACCAGTGCCGCGATCAAGTTGCTGCTGGGGTTGGCGCCGAAGACAGCGCGCATCGTGCGAAATGACGGCAATGAGGAAGACACCCCGCTGGAGAAAGTGCAGCCGGGCGATGTGCTGCGCGTGCGTCCCGGCGAGAAGGTGCCGGTGGACGGGGTGGTGCTGGAAGGCGTGAGCGCGCTCGATGAATCCATGGTCACCGGCGAATCCATCCCGGTGGAAAAGACAGCTGGCGCGCGGCTGATCGGTGCGACAGTGAACGGCACCGGGAGTTTATTGATGCGCGCCGAGCGCGTCGGCGCCAACACGCTGCTCGCGCAGATCGTGCATATGGTGAGCGAGGCGCAGCGTTCGCGCGCGCCGATTCAGCGCTTGGCCGACGTTACTGCCAGTTATTTTGTGCCGGCGGTGGTTGGAGTTGCGCTCGCCACGCTGGCGGTATGGGGAATCTGGGGACCGGAGCCGCGCTTGGCGCACGCTATCGTTAATGCGGTGGCGGTGCTCATCATTGCCTGCCCATGCGCACTGGG
>JACREA010000016.1 GCA_016218465.1 Nitrosomonadales bacterium
ACCGAAAGCGCGAATCAGGAAAGTGAGCAGCCCCGCTCCTGCCGCAAAAATCAGTTTGCCCTTGTGCGTGGTCGGGCTGCTGACCGGATCGGTGAGTATGAAGAATGCGCCGATCATCGTGGCACCCGAGAACAAGTGGAACAGCGGTGCGGCGTAGTGGGCCGGGTCGGCCAGATGGAAAATACCGGCGGTAACAAACAGCGTGCCGAGATAGGCGACGGGAATGTGCCAAGTGATGATGCGCGACACGAGCAGGTAGATTCCACCCACCACAAAACCCAAAGCGACCATTTCGCTGCCATGACCGGCAAGGTTGCCAAAGATGGGCAGATCGAGAATCTGTTTGACCTGCTCGTCGAGGGCCAGGCGGGTCCTTAACGTATCCAGCGGGGTGGCCATCGTGACGGCATCCAGTTTGAGGCCGAACGGCAGAACGCCGGCAAAAATATAGCCCAGCTGGTTTAGGAAACCGAGTTCTGCCGGCACCAGTCCGTGCGGAGCCAGCCATTTCGTCATTTGCTGCGGAAACGAAATGATCAGCACCGCGTAGCCGACCATCGCCGGATTGAACGGATTGTTCCCCAAGCCGCCGTACAGCTGTTTCGCGATGGCGATGCCGAAAGCTGTGCCAACCATTATCAGCCACCACGGCGCAAGCGGTGGGATGGACAGCGCCAGCAGCCATGCGGTGAGCAGCGCGCTGTTGTCTTTCAGGAATGGAGCAAGCGGGCGGTTGCGCAACTTCAGCATCAGCGCTTCTGTGCCGAGTGCGGTGATGCTGGCCAGCGTGATCGAGACCAGAATCGCCGGGCCGAAGTACCAGACATACAGCGCAATGCCCGGAATCAGCGCCAGCAGCACTTTGAGCATGATCTGTGAGACGCTGGGTGCTTCGGAGATGTAGGGTGAGCTCATGAGTTAGATATTAGCCACGGATTAACACGGATGCTCACGGATTAAAAAACCAAGCGTTTGAATTCTACTTTGGTTCGCACAAAGTTGATAAGCAGGCCGACTTTAATACCAGTTGCCTTGAGTTCATTGAGTAATTGCGGTTCATCTTGCCGACTGTAATTCGGTGCGATCTTTAACTCAACCAACACCGATTCCTCGACCAGAAGATCTGCAAAATAGTCGCCGACGATTACTCCCTTGTATGCTACTTTAATCGAATGTTCAATCTCAGCCCGCAACCCACGGCCAATCAATTCGGTTTGCAAGGCTTTCTGATAAACACGCTCCAGAAATCCATATCCCAAAGTATTGTGTACCTCAAAAGCTGCGCCAATAATTTCCTTGGTCAACTCTTCGTTAACCAGATTCCCCATCCGTGTTTCATCAGTGTCCATCTGTGGCTCGATTTGCGTTGTTTGGGTCATGAGAAATCTCCAGTTCGCGAACGGGTGTGCGGCGCGCCTCTCCCCCGGCAATAGCTGCTGATTGTTGTGTTGATAGCTGTTCGGTTGCGAGCTGTGCTGCTTTTGCTGCCTTCTTTTCCGCCCTCTCCTGCTTTTCGCGCTCGATACGCTGTTCGCGGAAATCGTGGCGTTCGCGCGCGTGGTCAGCCGCGTGCTGGTCCTTTTCGCGCGAACGGACTTCGCTTTTGGCAAAGCGATAATACTCCGCCAACGGAATATGGCTGGGGCAGACGTAGCTGCATGCGCCGCATTCGATACAGTCGAACAGGCCGATTGATTGCGCCTTGTCGAAATTTTTGGCTTGCGCGAACCAATACAGGTCCTGCGGCTGCAAATTAGCCGGGCAAACTTCGGCGCAACGTATGCAGCGTATACACGGCAAGGCGGGCGGAGGGGGCGGGAACAATTTGTCCGACACTGCGATGATGCAGTTGGTTGCCTTGGTCACACCCACCGTGCCGGAAGGCAGGACCACGCCCATCATCGAGCCGCCCATGATATGGCGATTGGTATCTGTCTTGCTGCCAGCCAGCGCGACTAATTCGTTCAGGGGTGTTCCGATAAGTACTTCGTAGTTACGCGGGTGTTCGACGTTTCCGGTGACGGTGACGATACGCGAGATCAGCGGTTCGCCGTGCGCGATGGCGCGCCAGGCGCTATAGGCTGTCGCAACGTTGAAACATTGCACGCCCATCTCGGTGGAGCGCACGCCTGCCGCGACTTCAATACCGGTGAGCACACGTATGAGTTGCTTGGCTCCGCCGCCGGGATACAACGTGGGCACCACGACGACTTCCATGTTCTCGTGCTTGCCGTCCGGAATAGCCCGGCGCATTGCCTCGATCGCTTCCGGTTTGTTGTCCTCGATGCCGATCAGCACTTCTTCGGCGTGGAGTAAATTGCGCAACACTGCCGCGCCGCGCAGGATATCGGCGGCGCGTTCGCGCATCAGCAAGTTATCGCAGGTAATGTAGGGTTCGCACTCGGCACCGTTGAGCACCAGCGTGGCGATCTTGTGATGATGAGCATCGGTTTTCATGTCGCTGGGAAATACTGCGCCGCCAAGGCCAACCACACCGGCTTTGCGCAACATGTGACGCAGGTCCGAATGCGTGGTTTGGGAGATATCTACGCCGCTATGCGCAATCCATTCATCTTGGCCGTCCGGGATGATGGTGATGCACAAGTCCGGCAGTCCGGAAGGGTGCGCCACCAACTGCATGTCGATAGCGGCGACCGTGCCGGAAGTGGAAGCATGAACCGAACTGGAAAACCGGCCATCAGGCGCGCCGATTGCTTGTCCCTTGAGCACATGCTCGCCCACTTGCACGACAGGCTTGGCGCTGTTGCCGGCATGCTGGTGCAGCGGAATGACCAGTCTGGATGGAATGCCAGCCTGTGCGACAGGCGCAAGCGTCGATTCGGTCTTGTGCGCGGTGGGATGCACGCCGCCGTGAAATTCATACAGCGTCCTCATCCGGCAGCCTGTATCGGAATAACCGGATAGCGCCACTTCCAGCCGGTGATGTTTTCTTCGATGGCCACCATGCTGATGCACTCCACAGGGCATGGCGCGACGCACAACTCGCAGCCGGTGCACTCGGAAGCGATGATGGTATGCATCTGTTTCGCCGCGCCCGCGATGGCGTCCACCGGGCAGGCCTGGAAGCACAGTGTGCAGCCGATGCAGAGGTTCTCGTCGATGAAGGCGACCGACTTCGGCTTGAGCACGGTACCGCCGCCGAATGGCTTGAATTCCACACCGAGCAGGTCGGCGAGCTTGCGGATGCCTTCCTCGCCGCCGGGCGCGCATTTGTTGATGTCCGCTTCCCCCGAGGCAATCGCATTGGCATAAGGCTTGCAGCCCGGATAGCCGCATTGACCGCACTGAATCTGCGGCAGGATGGCGTCGATCTTGTCTACAAGCGGATTGCCTTCAACGCGGAATTTGATCGCGGAAAATCCCAGCACAGCGCCGAGCGTGATCGCGATACCCGCCATCACCAGTAATGCGCTCAACATTACTTGATGAACCCCGAGAATCCCATGAACGACAGGCTCATCAGCCCTGCGGTGACCAGGGCGATCGCCGAGCCCTTGAAGATGCCCGGCACATCAGCGCCTTCCATGCGTTCGCGCATCCCGGCAAACAGTACCATCACCAGCGTAAAGCCCAGCGCGCCGCCCAAGCCGAAAAAGACGGATTCCATGAAGTTGTGCTTCGCCTGAACGTTGAGCAGCGGGATGCCCAGCACCGCGCAGTTGGTGGTGATCAACGGCAGGTAGATGCCCAGTACCTGATACAGAACCGGGCTGGTTTTCTGGATCACCATTTCAGTGAACTGCACGATACCGGCGATTACCACGATGAACGACAGCGTGGTCAGGTAGGAAAGTTCCGGCCCCAAAAGATACTCGTTGATCAGATAACTGGCGCCCGAGGACAGGGTCAGCACAAAGGTGGTGGCCGCGCCCATGCCGATGGCGGCTTCCAGTTTTCTGGATACCCCCATGAACGGACACAGCCCGAGAATCTTGACCATCACGATGTTGTTCACGAACACCGCACCTACCAGGATCAGCAGATATTCAGTCATTTATGCGCCCCCATATCAGGCGGGGATTATCACCCGATTCATTTACCGCTTCAATCACGTTCACGGGTATCTGCCCAATCTTCATGACAACACTTGAAAAATGGAAAACGAACTCCATTTGCCACGCTATTCTTTGCAATCGTAACCGAAGGGGATTTGTATGACCGAAAACATGACAGCCAATCGTGAAACCATGGGATTTCAGACAGAAGTCAAACAGCTTCTGCAATTGATGATCCATTCGCTGTATTCCAATCGCGAGATTTTTTTGCGCGAGCTGGTTTCCAACGCGTCGGATGCCTGCGACAAACTGCGCTTTGAGGCGCTGCACAACGCAACGCTATTCGAGAACGATGCCGATCTGCATATCCACGTCAGTTACGACAAAAACGCTAGAACGCTGACGATCAGCGACAACGGTATCGGCATGAGCCGCGACGAGGTGATCGCCAATCTGGGCACGATTGCGAAGTCCGGCACGCGGGAATTTTTCTCCAGGCTGAGCGGCGACCAGCAAAAGGATGCGAATCTGATCGGCCAGTTCGGGGTCGGCTTCTATTCCTCGTTTATCGTGGCCGACAAGGTCGTGGTCACGACGCGCCGCGCAGGCG
>JACREA010000112.1 GCA_016218465.1 Nitrosomonadales bacterium
TCTCAATGTCTGGGAAATTTCTTTCAGCACCGATTCGGTCAGACCGGCATTGCCTATCATCACGGTTGGTTTCAAGGCGTGCGCACGGCCTTTCAGGGCTAGGCGTTCGGAGACAGTGAGGGATAACATAATGGCCTTTTTGATCAAGGCTGGATTCTAAACGATGAAGCCATCCAAAACCAGTAAACAATGGATGCGAGAGCATGTAAATGACCCTTTCGTGCAGTTGGCCAAGAAGGAAGGCTATCGCTCGCGTGCCGCTTACAAGTTACATGAAATCGATGCCAAGGATCATTTGTTTAAACCGGGTATGGTAGTGGTGGATTTGGGCGCGACTCCGGGAGGCTGGT
This sequence comes from Nitrosomonadales bacterium, assembly GCA_016218465.1. Classification (GTDB taxonomy): domain Bacteria; phylum Pseudomonadota; class Gammaproteobacteria; order Burkholderiales; family Gallionellaceae; genus Gallionella. Next base: position 351 of record JACREA010000112.1, read on the forward strand.
CGCAGGTGGCGGCGGCCAAAGTGGGGCGCGGCGGGAAAGTGATCGCGCTGGATTTGTTGCCGCTGGACCCTCTTGCCGGAGTGGATTTCATCCAGGGCGATTTTCGTAACGATACGGTGCTGAAACAATTGGAAGATTTGCTGCATGGTAAGCCGGTCGGGCTTGTAATTTCGGATATGGCCCCCAATATCTGCGGCGTAGCATCCGCCGATCAGGCGCGCGCGATGCATCTTGCGGAACTAGCGATGGAATTTGCGCTCGAACATCTGAAGCCGGAAGGCCGTTTCCTCGTCAAAGTCTTTCAGGGCGAGGGGTTTGAGGATTTTTACAAGCTGATGCGCAGCCGTTTTGCCAAGGTAGTTACGCGCAAGCCCAAGGCTTCGCGTGACCGGAGCAGAGAGTTGTATCTTTTGGGTAGCGAAAAGAAGTAATACATAGTCTAATAGCCCGTCTTGTCGGTTGTTGGCTGGGCGGTCGTGGGGCATCGTTTAAAGGAGTGATTTTGAACAATTTTAAAAATATTGCAATTTGGATGGTTGTCGCTTTGGTATTGATGACTGTATTCAATCAGTTTAATACCCGTCAGCAGCAGTCTGCGCAGACGCAACTCGACTATTCGCAATTCCTCAACGAAGTCAAACAGGGGCATATTACAAAGGTGACCATTGAGGGTCGCACGCTGAAGGCGACGAATACCGAAGGCAAGCGTATTACCAGCTATGCGCCTAGTGATATCTGGCTGGTTTCCGATTTGTTGAAAAATGGCGTAAGCGTTGAAGCTAAACCGGAAGAAGAACAGTCTTTTCTGATGAGTATATTTGTATCATGGTTCCCGATGTTGCTGCTGATCGGCGTCTGGATATTCTTCATGCGCCAGATGCAGGGGGGCGGCAAGGGCGGCGCGTTCTCCTTCGGCAAGTCCCGCGCGCGCATGCTGGATGAGAACAAGGAACGTTTCACGTTTGCCGACGTGGCTGGTTGCGATGAGGCCAAGGAAGAAGTATCAGAACTGGTGGACTTCCTGCGCGACCCGTCCAAGTTCCAGAACCTTGGCGGGCGCATTCCGCGCGGCGTACTGCTGGTCGGAAGCCCCGGTACCGGTAAAACCCTTCTGGCTAAAGCGATTGCCGGCGAGGCCAAGGTGCCGTTCTTCTCGATCTCCGGTTCCGACTTTGTGGAAATGTTTGTCGGCGTCGGCGCGGCGCGCGTGCGCGACATGTTCGACCAGGCCAAGAAACACTCGCCATGTATCGTGTTCATCGATGAAATTGATGCGGTAGGCCGCCAGCGCGGCGCCGGTCTCGGCGGCGGCAACGATGAACGCGAGCAGACCCTGAATGCGTTGCTGGTGGAAATGGACGGTTTCGAGGGTACCAGCGGCGTGATCGTGATCGCCGCTACCAACCGTCCCGACGTGCTCGACCCGGCGCTGCTGCGACCGGGGCGTTTCGACCGCCAGGTGGTGGTGCCGTTGCCGGACATTCGCGGTCGCGAACAAATCCTGATGGTGCACATGCGCAAGGTGCCGGTTGCCACGGATGTCAAGGCCGACATTCTGGCGCGAGGCACACCTGGCATGTCCGGTGCCGATCTGGCGAACCTGGTCAACGAAGCTGCCTTGTTCGCAGCGCGGCGCAACAAGCGTTTCGTCGACATGGAGGATTTTGAGGCAGCCAAGGACAAGATTTTAATGGGCGCGGAACGCCGCTCCATGGTGATGCCTGAGGAAGAGCGCCGCAACACTGCATACCACGAGTCCGGCCATGCGGTGGTTGCCAAGCTGATGCCCAAGACCGATCCTGTGCACAAGGTCACCATCATCCCTCGCGGGCGCGCGCTTGGCCTGACGATGCAATTGCCTGCCGAAGACCGTTACAGCATGGACAAGGAACGCATCCTGTCCACCATCGCGGTACTGTTCGGCGGCCGCATCGCCGAGGAAATTTTCATGCACCAGATGACCACCGGCGCTTCCAACGACTTTGAGCGTGCCACAGACATGGCGCGCAAGATGGTCACCCAGTGGGGCATGTCCGAAGCGCTGGGCACGATGGTGTATGCCGAGAATGAAGGCGAGGTATTCCTTGGACGCTCGGTGACCACCCACAAGAACATCTCCGAGGCGACGATGCAGCAGGTGGATGCCGAGATACGCCGCATCATCGATCAGCAATACGCTCTTGCGCGCCGCCTGATCGAGGAAAATCGCGACAAGATCGAAGTCATGGCCAAGGCCTTGCTGGAATTGGAAACCATCGATACCGACCAGATCGACGACATCATGGCCGGCAAGCCGCCGCGCCCGCCCAAGCCAAGCCAAAGCGCTCAGGATCCGCAACCGCCTCAGGATGCCGCGCCAACGGCGCCAGCCACTACGCCTACGCGGCCTGCGCAGGGAACTTGAATGACCGAGAAGGGTTAAGGGAGAAGGGGGAAGGGTAAAAACCCAAGCGCGCACCCTTCTCCCTTCTCTCTTCCCCCTTCTCCAATGCTCTTCCACTGCGGTCAATTCAAACTCGATCTCTCCCGCCCTCTCGTGATGGGCATCGTCAATGTCACGCCCGATTCGTTCTCCGACGGCGGACATCATCTGCAGCGCGAAGCCGCGATTGCCCATGCACAGCAACTAATCGCCGAGGGTGCGGACATCATCGACATCGGCGGCGAATCGACCCGCCCCGGTGCGCAGCCTGTCAGCGTCCAGCATGAGCTGGATCGCGTGCTGCCGGTTATTGAGGCGTTGCGCGGCATAACTGTCCCGGTCTCGATCGATACCTGCAAACCGGAAGTGATGCGCGCCGCTATCGCCGTCGGCGTGCAGATGGTCAATGACATTAACGCATTGCAGGATACTGTCGCGATGAAAGAAGTTGCAGACGGTAATGTTGCGGTGTGCCTGATGCACAAGCAGGGCGATCCGCAGACCATGCAGCGGCAGCCGCATTACCAGGATGTCGTTGTCGAAGTGCGCCAGTTTCTGAGCGAGCGTATCGCTGCGGCAGAGGTTGCCGGAATCGGGCGCGAGCGCATCGCGATCGATCCGGGTTTTGGCTTTGGCAAGACTCTGGCGCATAATCTCGACTTGTTGCGCCACCTCAATAATTTGCGCGAGCTGGGGGTGCCGGTTCTGGCTGGGCTATCGCGCAAATCGATGCTTGGCGCGATTACCGGGCAGGATGTGAATCGCCGTGCAGCTGCCAGCGTTGCGGCGGCACTGATCGCGGTGCAGCGCGGCGCGTCCATCGTGCGCGTGCATGATGTGCGCGAGACGGTAGATGCGCTAAAGATTTGGAATGCTGTAAACGAGGAATGACATGAGCAGAAAATATTTCGGTACCGACGGTGTGCGCGGACGAGTGGGCGAACATCCCATTACGCCCCAGTTCGTCATGCACTTGGGTTATGCCGCAGGCAAGGTGTTGGCTGGCGCCAATCAAATATCCACTGAACGCACCGGTGTGTTAATCGGCAAGGACACGCGCATTTCCGGATACATGCTGGAATCGGCACTGGAAGCGGGCTTGATCGCGGCGGGCATCGATGTGTACCTGGCAGGGCCGGTGCCGACCCCCGCTGTCGCTTACCTGACCCGAGCGCTACGTCTGCAGGCAGGCATCGTAATCTCTGCATCGCACAATCCGTTCGAAGACAACGGCATCAAGTTTTTCTCGGCTCATGGCACCAAGTTGCCGGACAATACCGAGCGCGCCATCGAAGCGGCATTGGATGAACCCATGCAAGCCAATTCTTCGGACGGTCTGGGAAAAGCCAAGCGCATCGACGATGCGGTCGGTCGCTATATCGAATTCTGCAAGAGCACTTTCCCTTGCGAACTGGATCTGCGCGGGATGAAGATTGTGGTGGATAGTGCGCATGGTGCGACTTATCACATCGCGCGCCACGTGTTTCACGAACTCGGCGCGGACGTGGTCGCCATCGGCGCGCAGCCGGACGGCAGGAACATCAACGATGGCTACGGCGCGACTGCTCCGGCGAATTTACAGAAGGCAGTGATTGAATATAAAGCGGATATCGGCATCGCGCTGGACGGCGACGGCGATCGCTTGATAATGGTAGATAGCTCCGGGCAACTTTATGACGGCGATCAGTTGCTATATGTGATCGCCAGGCATCGCCAGTTGCAGGGCAAACTGAACGGCGGCGTGGTCGGCACGCTGATGACCAACTTGGCGTTTGAACACGCGATGCAGCGGCTCGGCATTCCTTTCATGCGCGCCAAGGTGGGAGACCGCTACGTGATGGAATTGCTGCAGCAGCAGGGCTGGCAGCTCGGCGGCGAGAATTCAGGCCATATCATCTGTCTCGACAAACATAGCACCGGAGACGGCATCGTCTCGGCATTGCAGGTGTTGCATGCGCTGCGCGCCAACGGGCAAAGCCTCGCTGAAGCAGCGGGCGATCTGCACATGTATCCGCAGGTGCTGATCAACGTGCGCGTTGCCGATGCCAAGGCATGTCTCGCCAATGGCAAGGTCAGCGCGTCAGTGAAGGAAGCGGAGGCTGCGCTAGATGGCAAGGGGCGGGTGCTGCTGCGGCCATCTGGTACCGAACCGTTGCTGCGGGTGATGGTGGAGGGGGAGGATGGGGTGTTGGTGAAGCAGTGTGCGGAGAGGATTGCGGGAGTGGTGAGGGGAGTGGCTTGACATTCGAGTTGAGGCGCTGCGCGCTTTAGCGCAGGGTATTAAACTTTGGATAGTTGCTCGACAATTTTTTCCATATAAAAGATTTCAATATTTCCGCATTCATATTTGTCTGTCTTAAAGATCCGGTAGCCTAATTTTTTATAGAGATGGATATTGTTTTCGCTCTTTGATCCAACAAACAACTCGAATCGCACAGGCTTATAATATTTTTCGACCTCCTGCATAAGCACCGTTCCGATGCCTCTGTTCTGCATTTCAGGATAAACAGCCAATTTGCCGATATAGCATGTTCCGTTTTCTTCATGCGCTCGCACTGTACCAATAATCATGTTTTCAGAGACCGCTTTCAAAAATAAATGGTCTTTGAA
>JACREA010000115.1 GCA_016218465.1 Nitrosomonadales bacterium
CAGCATCTTTCAGACCTTTGCCTGCACTAAATTTTGGAACTTTGGCTGCCTTGATTTTAATCGTTGCGCCAGTACGAGGATTGCGTCCGTTACGCGCAGCACGCTTGCCAACCTTGAAAGTACCGAAGCCTACCAAACTCACCGTATCACCCTTTTTCAGTGCCTTTTTAATAGTATCTACAGTCGCATCCAGTGCACGACCAGCGGCTGCCTTAGAGATTTCAGCGGATTTTGCAATTGCATCAACCAGATCAGATTTATTCACGTAAGTCCCCTTTGCGAGTGGTTAAAAAACAGGAAGAGCCCTGCAGCGGCTTTATATCAAGGCTGCGCGCCTTTGGTCAAGCGATTACTAAAAATTTATTATCTTGCAATGCAAAACTCAAGCTGCTAGGAATTTATCATTCAATGCTTGGTCGCCAGAACCGTTCCTGGCAGCTCCGCTTCCCTTGGCAAAGCAACAACAGCAACCTTTTCAACGACTTCCGCAAGTGGTTCGGGTTTCCGCTCCAGCGCCATTTCAAATACTTGATCGATCCATTTTACCGGATGAATATCCAATTTGTTTTTGATGTTGTCGGGAATTTCTGCCAAATCCTTGGTGTTCTCCTCGGGTATCAATACCAGCTTGATGCCTCCGCGTTGCGCCGCCAACAGTTTTTCCTTCAAGCCGCCGATCGGCAGCACTTCTCCACGCAAGGTGATTTCCCCGGTCATCGCAACATCTGCCCGAACAGGAATGCCCGTCAGTGCCGAGACCATCGCAGTACACATGCCAATTCCTGCGCTTGGCCCGTCCTTGGGAATCGCACCCTCGGGCAAATGAATGTGCAAATCAGTTTTCTGATAAAACTCTTCGTCAATTCCCAACCGTTTGGCGCGGCTGCGTACCACACTCAACGCTGCCTGTATTGATTCCTGCATCACCTCACCCAGTTTTCCGGTGGTAGTAGTCTTGCCTTTGCCCGGCAACACGGCGGCTTCAATGGTAAGCAATTCACCACCAACTTCCGTCCACGCCAAGCCAGTCACTTGCCCGACTTGATTATTCTTTTCGGCAACACCGTAGGAATGGCGGCGCACACCGAGATATTTGTCAAGGTTACGCGCATTGACCACAATTTTTTTGTCGCGCTCTTTTAACGAAAGAGATTTCACCACCTTGCGGCAAATCTTGGAAATCTCCCGCTCCAGGCCGCGCACACCCGCTTCGCGTACGTAATAACGCACAATATCGCGCAATGCACTTTCGGATATGTTGATTTCTTCAGGTTTCAGGCCATTATTTTTGATCGCTTTGGGCACGAGGTAGCGCGTAGCGATGTTGATTTTTTCGTCTTCCATATAGCTGGAGACATGAATAATCTCCATGCGATCCATCAACGCATCGGGAATATTCAGCGTGTTCGCAGTCGCCACGAACATCACGTCTGACAGGTCATATTCGACCTCGACATAATGATCGACAAAAGTGCTGTTCTGTTCCGGGTCAAGCACTTCCAGCAGCGCGGAAGACGGGTCGCCGCGCATATCCATTCCCATCTTGTCTACTTCGTCGAGCAGGAACAGAGGGTTTTTCACAGCGACCTTGCTCATGTTCTGCAAGATTTTGCCTGGCATAGAGCCTATGTAAGTGCGGCGATGGCCGCGAATTTCCGATTCATCGCGCACTCCACCCAGCGACATGCGCACGAATTTGCGGTTGGTGGCACGAGCGATGGACTGCCCCAGCGAGGTTTTGCCGACGCCCGGAGGGCCAACCAGACAAAGAATGGGGGCCTTCATCTTGTCCATCCGTTGCTGCACAGCCAGGTATTCAAGGATGCGTTCCTTGACCTTATCCAACCCGTAGTGGTCCTCTTCAAGCACAACTTCCGCCTTCTTCAAGTCAGCGCTGATCTTGGTTTTTTTCTTCCATGGCAGACCAATCAGCACGTCGATATAATTGCGCACCACAGTCGCTTCGGCTGACATCGGCGACATCAGGCGCAGCTTCTTAAGCTCTGCTTCCGCCTTGGTTCGTGCTTCCTTCGGCATGTGCGCTGCCTTGATTTTCTTATCCACCTCGTCTAGGTCGGTGCCCTCCTCACCCTCGCCCAATTCTTTCTGAATAGCTTTGACTTGCTCATTCAGGTAGTACTCGCGCTGGCTTTTTTCCATCTGGCGTTTCACACGGCCGCGTATGCGCTTCTCGACTTGCAGAATATCAATCTCTGCTTCCAATAGCCCCAGCAAGTGCTCCAGGCGTTTGCGAACACCAAAAATCTCCAGCACTTCCTGTTTTTGCTCCAGTTTGAGCGGTAGATGAGCGGCAATGGTATCGGCCAGGCGACCGGCATCGTCAATCCCTGCCAGCGAAGTCAGTATCTCTGGCGGAATTTTTTTATTGAGTTTCACATATTGATCAAACTGCGCGATCAGCACACGACGCATTGCCTCTGATTCGCTGTCAGTACCATCTTCGGCAGGAATGATTTGCACTTCGGCATCAAAATGCGATATGGCATCAAATACACGCAACACGTTGGCGCGTTGGGTGCCCTCCACCAGCACTTTCACAGTGCCGTCAGGCAATTTCAACATTTGCAGGATATTGGCCATGCTGCCAATGGCATAAAGATCATCCGTGCCGGGGTCATCCTTGGTCGCAGATTTTTGCGCCACCAGTACGATAGTTTTGTTAGTCTCCATCGCCGTCTCCAGCGCCTTGATGGACTTGGAGCGTCCCACAAACAGCGGAATCACCATATGTGGAAACACCACGACATCCCGCAAAGGCAACAAAGGATGCAAGCTGGAAATGGCTGTAATGGTTGTAGTGCTTGGCATATCTTGTTCTAACATGGCAATAACCTATTCGTTGAATTGGAGGTTAAATGGGGATAGCTTAATAAAATTCAAGCAAGCCCATCATCGTGACAAGACTTTAACAGTGCATAAGCAAATCAGGCCGCCTTGGGCGTATCCGCGTAAATAACAATAGGTTTTATCTCACCCGTCGCACCGGTCTCATCCAGCACGACCTTCCTGACATTATCGATGGAAGGCAGATCGAACATCACATCCAGCAGCGCGTGCTCCAGAATCGAGCGCAAGCCTCGCGCTCCGGCTTTGCGTGCCAATGCTTTGCGGGCGATTGCCTGCAACACGCCTTCGCGGAATTCCAGGTCGACATTCTCCATCGCAAACAACTTTTGATACTGTTTGGTCAGAGCATTCTTCGGCTCAGTCAGTATTTTCACCAATGCAGCCTCGTCCAACTCCTCCAGTGTGGC
>JACREA010000113.1 GCA_016218465.1 Nitrosomonadales bacterium
CTTGCGCACCAGAGAATAGCCATTGGAATGCGCGCCGTTCGAAGCGAGGCCGATTACGGTGTCTCCCGCTTTGATATTAGCGCCGCTGATGATGTCGGCTTTTTCAACCACGCCGACGGCAAACCCTGCGAGGTCATATTCTCCGACAGGGTACATGCCGGGCATCTCGGCGGTTTCGCCACCGATCAGCGCGCAACCGGCTTGCTCGCATCCGAAGGCGATACCCTTGATCACCTCGGTGGCAGCCTCCACGTCGAGCTTGCCGCAGGCGAAGTAATCGAGGAAGAACAGCGGCTCCGCGCCTTGCACCAGTATGTCGTTGACGCTCATGCCCACCAGGTCGATGCCCACCGTATCGTGGCGGTTCAGTTCGAAGGCAAGCTTGAGTTTGGTGCCGACGCCGTCGGTGCCGGATACCAGCACGGGCTCGCGATATTTTTTGGAAATCTCCACCAGAGCGCCGAAGCCGCCGATGCCGTTGAGCACCTCAGGGCGCATGGTGCGCTTGGCGAATGGCTTGATGTTCTCGACCAGCCGGTCGCCCGCGTCGATATCTACACCGGCATCGCGGTAGGTAAGGTTTCCGCTTTTAACGGAGGAGGGGGTATCAGAGGGGTTTTTCAAGTTGAGTTTTCGCCTTCGTCGGGATAAAGTGACACACGATTTTCTGCGAATTTTACCCGAAATGAACCTGTCCCGCATTGCCGCCGTGCAATGGCTGTCCTTCGCCGTGGCGGTCGCCGCGCTGTTGTATTTGCTCAGCCCGATACTGACGCCATTCGTCGCGGCGGGCATCCTTGCCTACATCTGCAATCCGCTGGTGCAGCGGCTATGCGCCCGGAAAATGCCGCGCACGCTGGCGGTGGCGCTGGTGATGAGCGGGATTTTGCTGCTGTTTATCCTGTTGCTGATGATTATGTTGCCGCTGCTGCAAAAGGAGATCAGCCTGTTCGTGGCGCGCCTGCCGGACTGGATTGAGGCGACGCGTACGCATCTGTTACCGCAGTTGCAGCAATGGTTTGGCGTCAGCCTGAAATGGGATAGCCAGGCGCTACAGAACCTGCTGGTCAGTCACTGGCAAAGCGCGGACGGGGTTACGGGGAAACTGTTGCCGTGGCTCGGTAGCGGCGGCGGTGCGATCATCGGTGCGCTGGTCAGCCTGCTGCTGATTCCGGTGGCGATGTTCTACCTGCTGCGCGATTGGGATACGCTGGTCGCACAACTGGACGAGCTGATCCCGCGCAATTGGCATCGTAAGGTCACAGAAATTGCCGTCGAAGTGGATCGCGTGCTGGCGGAATTTCTGCGCGGGCAAATTTCCGTGATGCTGCTTATGAGTGCGTATTACGTTTTGGTGTTGTGGCTGGCAGGGCTGGAGTTTGCGCTGCCCATCGGCATTGTTACAGGTATGCTGGTGTTTGTGCCTTATCTGGGCATGATTATCGGCTTGTCCCTGGCCACGCTGGCGGCGGTAATGCAATTTCCCTCCTTTAGCGGGGTGCTGTGGGTGTGGGGAGTGTTCGGCGCGGGGCAACTGATCGAGGGCTTGGCGGTTACCCCATGGCTGGTCGGCGAGCGCGTCGGCCTGCATCCGCTGGCGGTGATTTTTGCGCTGCTTGCCTTTGGGCAGTTGCTCGGCTTCTTCGGCCTGCTGCTGGCTTTGCCGCTTTCAGCTATATTGCTAGTCACGTTGCGGCATGGCAAGGCTTGGTATTTATCCAGCAGCATGTACCGCCAGCCATGATACATAGCGACATAAATTTACTGCGCGATTTTGGGGCGGGGTCGGGCAGTGCTCTCGATCCTCACATACTGCTGTGTATGTTCCGGTCGCTGCGCGCTGGCCTCCCCTACCCCCAAACCGCTCGCTACAATTTCTGTCACTATGTATAGCAGAGGCTCATCGTGAGACAACTGCTGCTCAACATCTCACCTGACTGGCGACCGGCACTGGATAATTTCGTGGTGGGGCGAAATCCTGAATTGCTTTCGGTGCTGAGGCATGCCTTGGCTGGCGGCACAAGCGAGCGGTGTTTTTTTGTGTGGGGCGAGACCGGCAGCGGCAAAAGCCATTTGTTGCAAGCCTGCGTTCGTGCCTCGCTGGAAATGCACCAGAGCGCGATCTACGCGCAGGGCAGCGTCCCGGATAGCGCGTCAGTGGTAGCTGTAGATGACGTGGAACAGCTTGATGATGCCGCGCAAATCAGGCTGTTCGATCTCTACAACCGGATGCGCGAAAGCGGGGCAATGTTACTGGTCAGCGGCAAGGAGTCCCCGCTGCATCTCAAGTTGCGCGACGATCTGCGCACACGATTGGGATGGGGTTTGGTGTACCAGTTGTATGGTCTAAGCGACGAGGAAAAAGCCGAGGCTCTGGCACAGCATGCAAATTCGCGCGGTTTTGAGCTGCCGCCAGAGGTTACGCAATATTTATTGCGCCATGGGCGACGTGATCTACCCAGCCTGATGACAGCGCTGGAAGCGTTGGATGAATACTCGTTGCGAATGCACCGCGCGCCATCTGTGCCATTACTCAAAGAGGTTTTACATTATGAGTTGGGGTTGAGTTCTGGCGAAACAGGCACATGATTTTTTGTTCAAAATTAGCCTGGCACGAATGACTATCACCATAGGGTAAAAAACTGGTAGCATGAAACTTGAGCATTGGGTGACAAAAACCATTGGAACGGATGCAAAATTAAAACAAATTCTTATTTCAGGGGGTGCAAATGAATAACACCAAAAACATAGCGATTTATGCAACATTGGCCGCGCTGATGGCAGCCACCCGATTCAATCATTTCGGTTCAGCAGTTTCCTTGCCAGATGCTTCTTTCGCAATATTCTTTCTGGGTGGGTTATATTTGGCACGGTTTGCACGTGCGTCCATGGCCGTCTTCATTATGCTGATTCTTGAGGCGGGTTTGATCGATTACTATGCGACCTCCATTCAGGGCGTCAGCGATTGGTGCCTGACTCCCGCCTATTGGTTCCTCATCCCGACCTATGGCAGTTTGTGGCTGGCCGGACACTGGTTTGCGCTGCGGCATACCATGGAAGGCAAGGGGCTGGTCGGGTTAGCCTTTACTGCA
>JACREA010000111.1 GCA_016218465.1 Nitrosomonadales bacterium
CGATGCGCGTCAATCAGCGACGTGGCACGACAGCTGATTATCTGGCACTGCTATCTCAACAAGATGGGGATCAACAAAATTTCCCTGCACGCCTGATAGAACCGGATGCGCTGCAACTGGATAAGCCGGTTCCGGTGGGCAAGCTGCCGGGGTTCTTTGCCGGACTGGTTTCGGTGCAGGATGCCGGCGCGCAATACGCCGCGCGTTTGCTGGATGTTCATGATGGCATGCGAGTGCTGGATGCCTGCGCCGCACCGGGTGGCAAGACCGCGCATATTCTGGAATGCGCACAAGTAGAAATGGTGGCGGTAGACAAAGACGAGAAACGCTTGCAGCGCGTCGCGGAAAATTTGCAGCGTCTGGGATTGTCCGCGCAACTGCTGGCCGGTGATGCCACCGAGCCGGAGAAGTGGTGGGATGGCAAGCCGTTCCAGCGTATTCTCGCCGATGTGCCTTGCTCGGCTTCCGGCGTGGTGCGCCGCCATCCGGACATCAAGTGGCTGCGCCGCAGCACGGATATTGCCGGTTTCGCCGCGCAACAACTCGATATTCTGCGCGCGTTGTGGCGGCTGCTTGCGCAAGATGGTAAATTGCTCTACGCCACCTGCTCGGTTTTTCAGCAGGAGAACGAACAGGTTATCGCGGCGTTTCTGGCGCAACAACCGGATGCGCGGCGATTGCCGATAACGTTGCCGGAAAGTGGCCATGGACAAATATTGCCCAATGATCAGCACGACGGATTCTTCTATGCTTTGCTGCAAAAAAATTAGATTGCTTGATATATTGCAGCGTAGCCTGGGCTTATTGCTGCATAGTACGTTGCTTGTCTGGCTGTTCATCGTAACGGCTCATGCGGAGGGAATTTCCGTCAACAAGGCGGAAATGCGACTGAATGAAGATGGCTATCAACTTTCTGCCAGCTACGATATCAAGCTTACTTTTGCAGCTCAGCAGGCCTTGACGCGCGGTGTGACGCTGTATTTTGTGGGCGATTTTTTGCTGACTCGCTCACGCTGGTATTGGCTGGATGAAAAAATATTCCAGGGCGAACAAACCGTCAAGCTTTCCTACAATGTATTGACGCGCCAGTATCGCCTTTCACGCGGCACGCTGTTCCAGAACTTTGCCAGTTTCGAAGATGCGTTAAACATACTGTCAAGGCAAAGCTCCGCGATTATTCCTGCAGAATTGATCAAAAAGGATAGCAGCTATATTGTCGAAACGCGCCTGCGCCTGGATGTAACGCACTTGCCTTTACCGTTGCAGGTTAATGCGATGGCAGGCAAGGATTGGACTCTCGATTCCGAATGGTATCGCTGGATGGTCCGCCCGGCTGAAATTACCTTGCGCGGCGATAGTAAGGTGGAGTGACAGGGCATTGAAATACTTCAATTTCATCAGCGCAATTATCGGCATTTTGTTGCTTTATTTGTTGTCCAGCAGCAGCGCGAACACCGAGGTGTTTTCCATCAACTATTACGCGCTGCTCGGGTTAACCGGCCTGTTTGCCTTGATTTTGGCGGGCTTGGTTGGTTTTCAACTTACGAAATTGCGAAACAAGATCAAGAGCAAGGTTTTTGGCGCCAAGCTTACGTTGAGGCTGGTGGTTTTTTTCACATTGATAGCCGTTCTGCCCGGATTGCTGGTGTACGTGGTATCAGTAAATTTCTTGAGCAAGAGCATTGAATCATGGTTTGACGTGCGCGTCGAAAATGCTCTGGAAGGAGGCCTCAATCTCGGCAGAAGTGGTCTCGACAATAGCCTGAAAGAACTTACCAAAAAAACCCAGTTCATCGCACTGTTGTTATCTGAAAAGCATCCAAACGAATATCAGCGTGCGTTGGAGCAGGTGCTGGATAAAAAAGTTGAACAGGAGGCAACACTGTTTTCCCCCAGAGGGAACGTGATTGCATTTTCTTCGGGCGGGAAAGCCATATTGCCGGAAATACCCGATGGCAGTTTACTGCAATTTACCATTGATACGGGCGAGTATTCAGTGATTGATACCTTGCCTAAAAAAGGGCTGACGCTTCGCTCACTGGTGAGGGTGAACTCCAATACGCAGGCGGGCGGACAATACGTGCTGCAATTCACCCAGCCGGTGTCAAAACAAGTCGAGGCGGACGCCGAGACTGTGCAGGCTGTGTATCGCGATTATCAGAAGTTGACTCTTTCACGTCTCGGATTGAAACGGCTGTATGGGATTACCCTGACGCTGTCGTTATTGGTGGTGTTGTTGACAGCGGTATCAACAGCGTTTTTTATCAGCGAGCGCTTTGGATCTTCGCTGGAAGCGCTTGCGGAAGGCACGCGGGCGGTGGCGCAAGGCGATTTTACCGGCCAATATCCGGTGCAAAGCAGCGATGAGCTGGGCGCGCTGACAGGACTGTTTAACCAGATGACACGGCAGCTTTTTGAGGCAAAGCGTGTCAGCGAACAGCAGCAGCGCGAAGTGGAAAACGCCAAGGGACATCTCGAGAGCGTGCTGACCCACTTGTCTTCAGGTGTGCTTGCTTTGGATGATGATTTCCGGTTGCGTTCTGTGAATACCAGTGCAGCGCAAATCCTTGCTTCACCGTTGCAGGAAATGCTGCGCACGCCGATAAGTCAAATAGGCGAAAAGCACAGTCTTCTGAAATCATTTTGCAATACCATCATTGAGGCTTTCAGTGATGCAACCAACAGCGAATGGCAACGGCAGATAGAGCGGATGAGCAAGAATGGCAACCAGATACTGCTGATGCGCGGCACGCGTTTACCGCATGGGGGTGACGCTGGCTATGTGGTAGTGTTCGATGACATCAGCCACCTGCTCAGCGCAGAGCGGCAGGCGGCTTGGGGAGAAGTGGCGCGCCGTCTTGCGCATGAAATCAAAAACCCGCTGACACCGATACAGCTTTCAGCAGAGCGCTTGCAGCACAAACTTAGTGACAAGCTTGATGAAAGTGACGCGCAACTGCTGCAGCGTGCCACGCAAACCATCGTCAGCCAGGTTGGCGCGATGAAAAACATGGTGGGCGATTTCGCCAATTATGCGCGCGGTCCTGCGCTGAAACTATCGCGTTTGGATTTGCATCAATTGATCAAGGAAGTGCTGGGTTTGTATGAGGCGAATGCTATTCCTATCGTGCTTAATCTGGATGCGCCGCGAAGCGAGGTCAACGGAGATGCAACACGCTTGCGCCAGGTCATCCACAACCTGCTGCAAAATGCCCAGGATGCGTTGCATGATGTCGTGCATCCACAAATCACGCTAAGCACGGAAACGCACGACGCCAAGTTTTATTTGCGCGTGGAGGATAGAGGCAGGGGCTTTCCAGAAAGCGTCCTGTCGCGAGCATTTGAACCTTACATGACGACCAAGACCAAAGGAACAGGCTTGGGTTTGGCTATTGTAAAAAAAATCGTCGAGGAGCATGGTGGGCATATCACAATAGAAAACAGATTAGACGGCGGAGCGCAGGTCAGTATAATTTTGCCACTGGCTGAGGAGGCCTAATGGGAAGCAAACAAATTTTAGTGGTGGATGATGAAATCGGAATCCGCGAATTGCTTTCGGAAATCCTGTTTGACGAGGGTTATCAAGTGCATCTGGCGGAAAATGCCGAACAGGCGCGCCTTTTCCGAAACGAACGCGAGCCGGATCTGGTATTGCTCGATATCTGGATGCCTGACACCGATGGCGTGGCTTTGCTCAAAGAGTGGGTTGATCAGGATTTGCTGACAATGCCTGTCGTGATGATGTCAGGTCATGGCACTATTGAAACGGCAGTCGAGGCGACACGTATCGGCGCGGTAGATTTTCTGGAAAAGCCCATTGCGCTGCAAAAGCTGCTCAGCACCATTACCAAGGCAATCATGGAGGGTGCCCCCAAGCCGCAGATCATGGAAGACGATGCTCAAAACCAGAAATTCACCCTGAATATTGACGGGCGGACACAGCTTTATTCCTTGCCGCTGGATTTGCCATTGCGCGAAGCACGCGATCATTTTGATGCGCTTTACTTTGATTATCATTTGCGTAAAGAAGTGGGCAATGTCATGCGTGTAGCCGAAAAGGTTGGGCTGGAGCGCACCCATCTTTATCGCAAGCTCAAGAAACTGGGTATCAAATTCACGAAAAAAAGGGGAGAAGGCGAATCATAGTAGGAAGCTGTACCGGTGCTGCGGTATAATTACCGGCCCGAACGAATTTAAATAACCCAACTAACAGAATATTCCCGAGGTAACAGGAAATGGCAGCGTCACGTAACATCACCCCTCCAAAGTTCAATGACATTACCGGCGCAATCCGGATGCTGGCAGTGGATGCCGTGCAGAAAGCAAACTCCGGCCACCCAGGCGCACCGATGGGCATGGCGGAAATCGCCGACGTGCTGTGGAACCGTCACCTGCGCCACAACCCGGCCAATCCCAAGTGGCCGGACC
>JACREA010000114.1 GCA_016218465.1 Nitrosomonadales bacterium
CCTCTACCCACTCTGCTCGATTACACGGTGGCGGATGGCGTTGCCGCCGGTCATCGTGTGATCGTACCTTTCGGGCGCAGGCAGATGGTTGGGGTGGTTATGGAATGCGTTGCTGCTACGGACATAGCACCGGAGCGTATCAAGCCGGTGAAGCAGGTGCTGCATGACGGCGCGCCGCTGTCATCGGAATTGCTCGATCTGCTGTACTTTTGCAGCGATTATTATCGCTATCCTATCGGGCAGACGGTGTTGTCCGCGTTGCCGGCGCGGCTGCGTTCGGACAAGCCGGTCATCGGCAAACCTGTTTTGAGTTATCGTCTGAGTACCAGCGGTGCGGCGCTCGATCTTGAAGTGTTTCCGAAACGCAAGGTGGTGCAGCGGCGCATCCTGGCAAAGCTGGCGGTGCAGTCGTGCAATCTTGCGCAGCTTAAGGCGTTGTCGGCGACGGCGGGTGGGCAGTTGAAGGTGCTGATGCAGGAGGGGTGGGTTGAGAGTGTGGTTCTTGCGGCTTCCCTCTCTCCTAGCCCCTCTCCCGCTGGAGGGAGAGGGGAACAGAAGCATACCTTCGAAAGTGCCCACACATTGACCGATGAACAGCAGCAAGCAGTGGAAGCGGTCACCGCAACTCAGGGCTATGGCTGCTTTCTGCTGCACGGCATTACCGGCAGCGGCAAGACTGAGGTATACGTGCATCTGCTGCACGATGTATTGCAGCGCGGCGGGCAGGTGTTGCTGCTGGTGCCGGAGATCAATCTCACACCGCAACTGGAGCAGTATTTCCGCAGCCGTTTCCCGGATGTAAATCTGATCAGTTTGCACAGTGGTCTGAGCGAAGGAGAACGGCTGCATAACTGGCAGCAAGCGCAAGCCGGTGCGGCGCAGATCGTGCTCGGAACCCGGCTGGCGGTGTTCGCCGAACTGCCAAGGCTCGCGCTGATTATTGTGGATGAGGAGCACGACAGTTCGTTCAAGCAGCAGGACGGGCTGCGCTACTCGGCGCGCGATGTGGCGATTTTTCGCGCCAGTCAGCGCGGCGTGCCTATCGTGCTGGGTTCGGCTACGCCATCGCTGGAGAGTTACCATAATGCGCAGAGCGGGCGTTTCCGTATGCTCAAGCTGACCGGACGCGCGCTTGCCGAGGCGCGCTTGCCCACAGTGCGCTGCATCAACATCAACCAGACTGTGATGCATCACGGCATCAGCGAAAATCTGCTGCGCGAGATCGGGGAGCGTATCGCGCGCAAAGAACAGAGTTTGCTGTTCATCAACCGGCGCGGTTATGCGCCGGTGCTGATGTGCACTTCATGCGGCTGGCTGTCCGGCTGTAAGCATTGTGCGGGAAAGATGGTGCTGCATCTGAGCGACAGGCGGTTGCGCTGCCACCACTGCGGTTATCAATTGCATGTGCCGCACGCCTGTCCGAGCTGCGGCAATGCCGATTTGCATCCGGTCGGCAGTGGCACGCAGCGGGTAGAAAGCGTGCTGCAGGAAAATTTCCCGGACGCGCGCATTCTGCGGGTGGATCGCGACAGCACGCGCAACAAGCGCGCCTGGCAAGCCATGCGCGAGCAGATTCACGCCAATGAAGTGGACATTCTGGTCGGCACGCAAATGCTCGCGAAGGGGCACGATTTCCCCGCGTTGACGCTGGTCGGGGTGCTCAACCCGGATAGTGCGCTATACAGCGGCGATTTCCGTGCACCGGAGAAACTTTTCGCGCAACTGGTGCAGGTGGCTGGGCGTGCCGGGCGCGCCGACAAGCCGGGCGAGGTGCTGATTCAAACAGCTTTCCCGGATCATCCGCTGTTCCGTGCATTACAGACCCATGACTTCGAGGGTTGGGCCGCCTCGCAGCTTGCCGAAAGGCAGATGGCCGGTTTTCCGCCGTTTACATATCAGGCGATGCTGCGCGCCGAGGGTAAACAGGAAAAAGAGGTGTACCGTTTTTTGAATGATGCGCGAACGGCCGGTATTGAGTTACAGCATAAAGTGGAAATTTTCGGTGTGGTGCCTGCAGCACTGCCGCGACGTGCAAATCATGTCCGTGCGCAACTGCTGATACAAGGCGCCAGGCGCAAAGACTTGCAGCAGTTTCTGCGCGCATGGCAACCGAAGCTGGACGAGCTGCCCTCACAGAAGCTGCGCCGCTCACTGGATATTGATCCGCTGGAATTTTAGGAAACGCCCCGCAGTTTTAGCTAACGGCCAGCGCCGGATTTCAGTACTGGATTTCCACCACACTGTTGGGTTTCAACTTCGCATAGAAAGGCATCGCCATGCCGACGGATGCACCGATATACGTCGGATCGGCAATGACGAAGCGTGCGCCTTTGTAATCCACCGTGGAGAACCCCGGTTTCACCTGCTTGAGCGCCACGCCGGTCGTCATGTGTCCAGGATAGAGCAAGCCGACCATTTTTGCGCCGACCAGTTCATGCACCAGCCAGGCGAACAGCACCGAGCGGTCCTCGCAGTCTGAATAGGGGAAGAAGAATGACTCTTCGACGAAGAAATATATTTCGTAACCGAACTGTTCTTCATCGGTCTTGTAGGCAAAGGCCTTCTGGACAAAGGTGAGCAGGAAATTAACGGCTTCTTCCTCGTTCATCGTCGCGGTGTGTTTTTTCAGTTCGGCGAGCAGGGAACGGCGCACCAACTGGCTGCCGTCGGTATCGTAATAAATTGCGAACTCGGATTGCGGGAAGGAACCCATGTACTGCACCAGGCGGCGGTCATAGGGCACATTTAATTTGATCGTCTCGCCCTTGTACTCGAAGGTCAGTGCACGTTGCGCTGACACAGGCTTGGTGAAGCCCGTCGACGCAGACGCAATGTCGAGCGGATTGAGCTTGACCGGATAGCTGGCCTCATAGGTATAAAAGGAGCCGATGCTGTCACCGCGGTCAGCGGCCAGCACCGCGTAATAAGTCTGAGGGCCAACCCTGGTGAACTTGGTCGAGAATACCTGTTGTTTGATGGCAACAAAAAGATGCACGTCCGATCCGGCGTAACCTAACCGTACGTCATAGCCCGACTTGACGAGGAAATACCAAAGCAACAGGTTTTGTTCCGGCTTGTGTTCCGGCTGGAGTGCCTGCGCGACATCACGCCAAAGGGACACATAACCCCAATCATCCAGCTTGAGTTCACGGCGTGCCGCATTAACCGATTCGAGTGCCGGTTCGTACTTGCTGCCGCTCATCATTGTCCAGAAAGCGCTCATCGCCTCCGGTTTGTTGCCGTTTGGCAAACGATATTTTTTCCATTGCGAATCGAAATGGATGTTCACCTTGTTGCCGTAAAAAGAAAGTTCCATCGTGTCCGCATCTACCGGCGCCGGCTTGGGTTGTGGCGGCGGTGGCGGTGCGATGACTGGCGCCACTACTACAGGCGCGATGACAGGCGCCGGGGTTGGCGCTATGGGTACCGGTTTGGCTGTAACATCAGGAACCGGCTTAGGAACAATGGGCTCCGGAGCAGGAACAGGCTTCATCGGAGCGGGTTGCGCAGCGGGCACTACAACCGGAATCTGTTTTGGCTTTGGCTCCTTGATGCGAACCTTGCCCTGAAAAGTCTCGAATTCGCGCCACTGGCTTTTCAGGAAGTTGGAAAATTCGCGATCCTGATTTTCCTTGTACTCCTGAAATTCCGCCTTGATCTTTTGCGCGTCTTGCTGCTGCTGCAGGCGATAGGCCTCGAATCCGTCTGACGCTGCAAAAGAAGCCGGGGAAATGGCAGCAAATGTGGAAACAACTGCAATGGCAACCAGTTTACAGGGCGATGTGGCGTCAAACCGCTTCATTTCAGTCCTTTCATTGTGAACTTGGTACCAACCATATCCATAACACATCGGAACTCGGGTCACGCCATTTGGCTTTGACCTCGGCCTTAACGTCGACTTGCTTGAGTTCCTCGTGTGAAACCTGGGAACCCACCGTATTGGACCTGCCACTTGCCACCGTCGTACTCATCGTCTGTGCAGATTCAATCTTTACGCCGAAGCGTTTGGCATACTCCTCACGTGCGCGAAGGATAGCCATCTCTTCCTGGGCGGCTTTGCCGCGGATATGCATTCCCGCCGAAGCGGAAACCCCGTTGCCAGGATTGTCGATCCATGCGGGCCGGGCACTATTGTCGTTGGCGTTGTTGACGGTATTGCATGATGCAAGAAAAATACAGCACAGTAGTACAAACAGGACGGGGCGAAGGTGATTCATCATGGGAGTCTCGAAAACGTTTCAATAAAGGGTTAAGGTCTTGTTATGCAATGCTGTTTGCCGCAATGGCAGCTTGGATTGTAACTATTAAGCGATATTTTGGTAAGCCATTTTGATCGCGTGATGCGATTACCTTGTAGTCGATGAAAATTCCAGCGGCTGGCTTGGTGTCTGCAACGTTGATTAAAGAGGCAACCATCGGTATGCTGGCCAAGCAGAGCGGGTATTCAATTGCTCGAATGGCCAAGTGATTCAGGATAGGCCGGAATATCATGTGGAGGAGAACCGTTATGAATCTGTTTGAAAAAATACTGGGGCCAAAATCAAAATATGACAAGAGCATTCCTTATACCTATGAAGCCAGGATCCGCATTATTGAGGGGAGCGATGAATACAATTCCTACCTTTCGGACACGATTTGCGGCCTGGTGGAATATCTGCACCAGAATGGCATAAAGCCGGATGAGGTGCAGATTGTCGAGGTTTACCAGAAGCAGGAAATCCCGATAGATGTGAAGCTTTTTACCACGCCCGACCATCAGTGGCTTTTCAAGCCGGATATATGCCGTTCGTTTGAGGAACATTACAAGGGACATATACAAAAAAATACCTGTTCATTCAATGACAGGGATTGCAAAGGGATCGGCCCTTGAATTACAGCTATCCATGGCCTGACAGGAATAAATATTTCAATTTGAGTTCACGTTAAACCATTATTGTATGTGCAGTTGAATCGGCCTAAAAATCGGTGGATAATCGCCGCCTGATTTCAAAGGCGCAAAAGCACAATTATGGTTAGCGTCTTTTCGTGAGTCATCCTTGGAAAGTTTGCAGGAACCTGTGTTTTCCTCTGCCTAAAACATTTTAATTTGATGCAAAATTTAGCCATGTCCAACCCGAAGTTGTTTGCCCCACTTCGTTCTCAAGAGGCAGTTGAGGACGCTCTGAAAATTTCTCCCATTGTCGGCAATCGTGTGGAACTGCAACTGCTCACCACCCTGACGTGCAATTTGAAATGTACTTATTGCTCGCTCGGGGTTGGAGACATGGTCGGGTCCCAAGGCAAGGTTTCCTACACCACGGATGTCCTGGATGCCTTCATCAAGAAACATCTCTCCAAGCATGAAGTTTATGTCACTTTCTATGGCGGCGAACCGACCCTGAACCTCGATTTCATAAAAGAAACTATGGCGCGTTATCCAACCTTCCGTTTCCAGCTTCAGACCAACGGCACGTTGCTGGACGGTCTGCCGGATAGCGTTCTGGCAAATCTTTCCAATATTTTGCTTTCAATAGATGGCGGCGAGGCCATCACCGACGGTTTTCGCGGGCGTGGAGTTTTCCGGCAGGTGGTCAAGAATACCCAGGCGGTGCGCGAACGGATGGCGGGCACCTTCACGGCACGAGTTACCTGGAGCAGCAAGGAAACTTCATTCGAGGAACTGGACGAACTGGCGAATACTTTCGACTATGTGTATTTCCAATTTGTCGCCGGAGAGGGCACTTATTCTCGCGATGCGATGGAGCAGAAAAAAGCGGTGATCACGCAACTGGTGGACAGATTCTTTTCCAGCGAAGAGTTGTACCCGGTCATCCCGATCATGGGGATCGTGCGCAACAAGGTGTTGCCGACAAGGGCGACCGAGCTATGCCATGGAAAAACCCAATGCCGGGTGTCCACGCATATCCTCAACGTGATGCCGGACGGTAAGATATATCCCTGCCCAGACATGATGTACGTGCCGGAAATGCTGCAAGGCGATTTGAACGAAAACTGGCTCAAGCCCAGCCCGTTGCAGCCACACCCCAACATGCCGTGCGACCAGTGCGAAGCGCAGCCGTGGTGCAGGGGCAATTGCCTGAAAAATCTTTATCTTGCTTATGTAAAGGGAGACCAGAACTATCGCCGCAATGTTGTAGAGCCGATCTGCGAACTGGTCAGGTTTCTGGGGAGGGAAATTGACCGCCACGATCCTCTCGCCTGGTACGCAAAAGCCCCGCTGGATGTGCGCAAGACCCTGCGCGATTGCGAAGTCTACGAGTATGTCGAGATCATGCCCTGACGGGCAGTTAATCCTTAAATCCTGGATTGATCCACGAAACACACGAAAAGCACGAAATTTTCAGTGCGGTGCATAGCTACGGAAGCTCACCAAATAGGTGAATGATCGAAACATTGCAGGTTTTTGTTTTATTTCGTGTCTTTCGTGTCTTTCGTGTGTTTCGTGGACTGAATGCTTTTTCCAGGCTAAACCCGCTCCAGTACCGCCGCAAAAAATCCGTCCGTACTGTGCAAATGCGGGCGCAGCTCCAGATAATCGCCCGTATCCAGCGCAATCTTTTGTTGCTGCAATATCTGGCTTGCAGTTCGCAGCACGAATTCGGGATGCTCATTGAGGAAGGCTTGCACGACAAGCTGGTTTTCTTCAGGCAGGAAGCTGCAAGTCGCATACACCAGGCGTCCGCCCTTCTTCAGCAAGCGGCTGGCGGAGGCGAGGATGGCGGCCTGTTTTTGCGTAAGCTCCTCGATGCTGCCGGGTGATTGGCGAAATTTCAGGTCCGGGTTGCGGCGCAGCGTGCCAAGACCGCTGCAAGGCGCATCCACCAGCACGCGATCGATTTTGCCTGCCAGCCGTTTTACCTTGATGTCGTTCTCATGTGAAATCAGCATCGGCTGGATGTTGCTGGCACCGGAGCGCTTCAGGCGAGGCTTCAGATTGGCGAGACGTTTTTCCGACACGTCCATTGCGTACAAGCGGCCCTGCGAATTCATCAGCGCGGAAAGCATCAGTGTCTTGCCGCCCGCCCCGGCGCAGAAATCCACCACCATGTCGTTGCGCTTCGGCGCGAGCAGGAAGCCGAGTAACTGGCTGCCCTCGTCCTGCACTTCGACCTTGCCTTCGGTGAACAGCGCGTCGCGGTTGAGCGGGATTTTTTCCCTGAGGCGGATGCCGATGGGTGAGTAGGGCGTGGCGGAAGCCTCGATGTTTTTTTCATGCAGTTGTTGCAGCACCTCGTCGCGTTTGGCTAGCAGGGTGTTGACACGGATATCCAGCGGCGCACCTTGCGGCATGGCCAGGCCGATGGTAAGAATGTCGGCATCGGAATATGAAATACGCATCTTCTCCACCAGCCATTCAGGCAATTCAGCCTGCACCGCTAACGGCAACTCCTCGATATTCACTCCCTTCACGGTGGCGAGCCATTCCTTCTCATCGCGCTTTAACACCGGTTCGAGTTCGCGCAGGTTATAGCCGCCGAACCTGAACAGATGGGCGAGCGCCAAGCGGCGCGGCGTGGCGTTCCCGGCACAACAATGTTCCAGCAGCAGGCGGTGGCGCAACACGCCAAACACAGTCTCGGCGACCAGTTCGCGTTCATTTGAACCGATGCGTTCGTTTTTGAAAAAATAGCGAAGCGTGGTGTCGGCAGGATGAGCCATTGGCAGGATGGCGCGCAGCGCCTGGATGACGAGGTCTAAACGGTATTCAGTGATTAACATCTTTTTTTGTTTCCTCTTCAAATTCCGCGCGCATGTCGGTGATGATGCTTTCACCGGATATTTCGCCGTTCCTTTCGATGATACGCATCTTTACCGGGAACAGGCGATATTCCAGTGCGAGCCATATCTCCAAGCCGTCCTCATTGGGTTGGTGCAGTTTGCGCAGATGCACGGTGTGCAGCTTGCCCATCGCTGTTCGGATATCCTCATTATCAGCGATCTCGAATTCGTAATGTTCGATCTTCTTGCTATTGCCGACAATGATCGGCACCGTTTTGGCATGAGCCAGTGGTGGGAACTGGTAGAGGATGCTCAGGATGTCTTGTGTGTCAGGTGGTAGTATAGCTACTCCGCCATGCGAGAATCGCGCTTGTTGTGCTGTATGATCCAACTCCAATGTGTTGCGCTGTGTGCCGAGCCTTTCGGCCCGTTCCTCAAAGAAATACTCCGGCTGCAAACCCTGTTTGGAATAACTGCCGCTGCTGTATTGCGTAAGTTTGTAGGCCTTGAATAATTTTGCCAGGCCCACTGTCTCGGTTACCGATTTCAACTCGTAGTGTCCGTCATTTATCTCCAGGGTGTGCATTACCTCACCGATTTTGAAATCGCTCGTGCCTTTGAATACGGCGAAGGTCAGTTGCGCGCGCCGGGGTAGCGGCGGGCGCTCGAACGTATTAACCGATTCGGACTGTGCGAGCGTCTCGGTGGCCGGCGGCGTGCTGGCAGCGGCTGAGCTTGCCTCGGCGATCGAACCTGCCTCTGCGACCGAACTTGCCTCTGCGACCGAACTTGCAGCAAGCGGGATATCTTGTGCAGGTGTGGTTTGAGGCTTTTTTGCTTTAGGTTTTGGCGCAGGGCTGACTTTGCGATTTGGTCCAGGTTTGGCAGGAATGTCTGGCAGGGCTTCGAGTTTAGCCACCAGCGGGGGCAGAGACGATTTGTAAGGTGCCAATTTGATGTTCGGCACCCATAGCAGCAGAACATGCAGCAATACGGAGATGCCGATGGCGAAGGCGATGTTACACGCTGGGGGGGGTAGCTTGAAACTCACTGGCTGATGCTCAAGGTAGTGAGGACTTGTGCCATTTTTCCGCCGTCCGGATCGGTGATCACAATCTTGCATGGAAAGTTGGAGTAATCAACAGCCAGCCAGATTTCCGTCCGGCTTGCTCCTGTTTCCGGCACGCTGGCTACATAAAGAGCCTTGAATGTGCCGAGCGGAACTGTCACGTTCTGGTCGGGTGTAAGGAGGTAATTGTAAATGTTCAGCTTGCTGCCGTTGGTCATATTGAAATTCAGCACTTCTGATTTTTCCAGCGACATGAACATGAATTGATACATTGCGCTAAGGCGGTCTTGTGTGCCACCTGGAAGTGGTACTACTGTGCGTTCCTTCTGTTGAATCTGGGTGAGCTGCCCGGCATCCCAATCGAACTCGGCGCGACGATTCCTGCTTTCTTCTCCCTCGCGCTGATCGCTGAAGCGCAGCGGTAACAGTCCTTTTGGGCCTACCAATCCGCTGCTGCTGATGAGGATCTTTCCCGGTTTGAATACCGCCAGCAAGCCGATTGCGTGTGTAGTGCTGGATAGCGTGTAGCGATCCTGGTCGCGCGTATAGGTTTCTTCGATCCGGCCTATTTTCAAGCTGCCCATGTACACGTCGTAAGTGGCCTGCACGCTGCTTGGCGTTGCGGCAAAGGCTTGGCATGAGGACAGAAGACAGAGGATGTAACCTGCGACTTGGCTGAAGTTTTTTATCAGCCTGGTCGAATGGCTAGTAGTTTTATCAGAAGACAGCCTTAAGACGCGGCATAGCCAATGCGACATTTCTGCCATCTGCTTATTCCAGCTCGGGCGAAATCAGCGTATGGCCGGACTGTTTACGTTGCCGGAACACAACTTGCCCGTGTTCGTTCAGTTCAATTTGATCTGTGCATAACCAGCGGACAGCTTGCGGATAAATGCGATGCTCCTCATACAGCACTTTTGCTGCCAGCGTTTGCTCGGTGTCATCCTGTAATACCGGCACGGCAGCCTGAATGATGATTGGACCATGGTCGAGATCGGAAGAAACAAAATGCACTGTGCATCCGTGGATCTTCACCCCGTCGTGCAGGGCGCGCGCATGTGTGTTGAGGCCGCTATAGGCCGGCAACAGCGACGGATGGATGTTGAGCAATTTGCCGCGATACCGCGCTACAAAGCCTGCGGTCAGGATGCGCATGAACCCGGCAAGCGCCACATAGTCAGGGTTAAAAGTATCTATTGTTCGAGCGAGCGCGGCATCGAAGCTGTCGCGATCTGCGTAGTCGCGATGATTGACCACAGCGGTCGGGATGCCGCGCGCTCTTGCAATGTTCAAACCTCTGGCATCCGCGCGGTTACTGATTACTGCCGCGACCTGGCAAGGAAGTCCCGCTTCCAGCAGGGCTTGCATGTTGCTGCCGCGACCGGAAATCAGGATGACGATATTTTTCATTTATTCGTAGGGGCGGGTCTCAGACCCGCCCGTGTTCGGTTGTATATTCATTGAAGGGCG
>JACREA010000117.1 GCA_016218465.1 Nitrosomonadales bacterium
GGTGACCACCGGTCTGTATGCCGTCCAGCAGGCAAGGCGGTTGCAACCCTCATACTACATGTGGGCGCTGATACCAGTTTTATTTGGTTTCCAGCAGACATTCGAGGGACGGGTATGGCAGGAGCTCGATGCGGGGAATGCCACTGCAGCGGTGCCATTTGCGCTGGGGTTTCACTTCTTCTCGCATTTTTTATGGCTGTGGTGGCTCCCGCTCTGCAGCTACCTTGTCGAGCCTGACAAAACCAGCAAGACCGGAATGCTACGCAAGAGGGTCATTGGCGGCTGCGTTACTTTCGGTGCTTTCGCAGGTACGGTGGTCTATTCCGTCATGCTCTTGCATCCCGCATGGATGTCAGTTGCGGTGAGAGAACACTCCATCGTCTACAATTTTTTCGTCCCATTTCCCAGCCCCATCCACATACCGATCACTCTGGCTGCGCTCTATGCACTGACTATCCTGGTGCCGCTGTTCTTTTCCAGCCACAGGCAGGTCAGGATCTTCGGGGGACTGGTTGCCTTGTCCATGGTGTTGGCGTCGGAGGTCTTCGGTTATGCCTACATCTCTGTCTGGTGCTTCTTCGCTGCCGTGCTCTCGCTCTATCTCGTCTACATGATTCGCCATCTTGTTGCAGAGGCGAAATCAATCAGTGTCTGAGATTGAGCCTTGTAGTCAATAATATTTCGAGCTTGCGTCTTTAAATTCACCTGATCCAAGTTGTTTGAGAGAAGACTTCAATTCCTCCCTTGCCCCCTCCCTCTGCCATGTCCAGGCCCGCCTCCACCGGGGCCCATCATATTTCCGCCGTGTTCAACTGCACCTCTGCTGCGCTCACCCGAAAAAGACAAATCGCCGCGCTTCAACGCATGAAATTCACGCGAGCCCGGCTTTATACCCAACTCCTGCGCCAGAACCCCCCATCCTTTTCCCTTGCTGTGCTGATATTTCTGCAACACCACCGCAGGCTCCACATGCGCCATTTGGCTGAGCTGGAGAACCATGAACGCATCTGCCGGATTGGGCACGCTCCTGACGATGGCATCCACATCAGGCACGGGAATGCCGAACTGGTTGCTCAACTTGTTATTAAAATTTTTTATGTCGGACAGGGCCTGGTTATTCACGCCCGTCAAAAAACTGTTCAGATCAGCATGAGCGATAGGCGACATGCTCACCATGCTTGCGGCAAGAGACAACATCAAAACGGTCTTTTTCATTTCACTGCCTCCGGTAAATAGAATTCTCGAGCTTTATGATTCAGTCTAGCGCGTGCATTCCCTTTGTTTCCCCAAACAATTCGATTACGGTACCAAGGGTGTGTGATTGATTGTTGCGGCTTAAACAAATACCCCTATTAGCTCTATTAGCTAATTGGAAAAATCCCTGATGCGTATCATGCATCCGACCACGTTCTCGATCATGCCTTTATCTATGGTTACGCGGTTTGAGGGCAGTTCTACCGCCACCCAATCGGTGTTATACCCAATATTGATATAGGTCGCCCCGCTGTCGAGGAGCGAGTTGATATCTGCCGCCCTGCTGTCATGCGCTATTACGAGTCTTTGCTTCCGCGCGTTTATCTCCAGCGGACGTTTGATCGACCCAGCATTTGCGTCTATATGGACGGTAACCGACGGCTCGAAACCTTTTCCCAAATCAATGTCTCCGAGATATTCTGCCGCGTATTCGACGCCGTTGTAAACCCCGGCTAACGGTTCGAAGCTTGTGGTCTTAGCCGCGAACGTATCAAAACCCGCTTGGGGCTTGTTGACGTGAGCTATCTCATTAATTCGCACGTCCATGTCAGCCTTGGGTTTGAAGAGATAATTAAGGAAAAACAAGAACGCAACTAAACCGGCGAAACTCAACATGCCCGGCCTCGACTCAAGTGCG
This sequence comes from Nitrosomonadales bacterium, assembly GCA_016218465.1. Taxonomy (GTDB): domain Bacteria; phylum Pseudomonadota; class Gammaproteobacteria; order Burkholderiales; family Gallionellaceae; genus Gallionella. The sequence goes on from JACREA010000117.1 coordinate 1,892, forward strand.
GCCCACATACCGGACAGTGTTTTGATAGCGGCTTTCACAATGTCACCGGAGGAATTCGCGGCCTGTTTGTAGGGCTGAGTTCTTGCGGATGTCTCGATGTGATCGGGCCTTTGCTGCGGAGCGGGAGCGTGCTCTTCAGCCGGAACGGGGGCGCTTTTATCCGGTTGCAAAGCCGCGTCTTCCAAAGCCGAGATCAGCGGCGCACTCGATTCCGTTGCAGGCAAAGCTCCCCCGTTTTTTTGCACATCTTCTAGGGCAGGGGCAGTGACCATAAAATCCTTAAACCCGCTTCCTTGCCAATGAGGAGGGTTGTTGCAATAAACGCCGACTTTGTACTCGCCGGGTCTAAGCCCTTTGGGAATCCTTACGCTAAGCGCCTTGCTTGTCCACGACAGAACTTCGAGCGTATGGCCGCTCCCCATGTTGATTGCTGCGGTTTTGGCGCCCTGCGTGTCTTCCCACTCGCCGATCATCTCGAAAACGTCTTCGGGCGCGCCCGATGTTTTGCTGAGAGAAGCGAGGTTCACCTTGCACAGCGGCATGTCTGCGGCTTCGGCAGAGTTCACAACAGCGCTTGCTATAAATTCCAGCCAACTTTCCGCTTGGGGCGCATAGGAGCGGCTGGGCAGGAACGCCAATGCAACAAAAACCAAAAACGCTTTTCGCTTAAAAGATAAAAGCCGCATTTTCATACCCCCCAGGATTTGTCGCAGATCGCTTAAACCTTCCGCACACCCTCGCCATACTACTTTGCCACAGCCTTATCCGCTCCGCCAGCAGCGTCAATCCCTCTACGCGTGTCTGCGCCACGAGGATGCGGTCGAACGGGTCTTTGTGTGTCCCAGTAAAAGGAATCTATAAGGTACCGGAGTCGAATTGTATTTGAAGCAAGAAGGGCAAGATGAAAAAGAAATCGACTCCGGTACCTTTAGCTATATCAAAGCTTCGCCCAACAGATACTTTTTTCGCTCTTGCTCGGGAAATTTTTCAATCGCATAGCGCAGCATAGTACGGGGCATTTTTTTATAGTGGGCCTGCAAAAAAGCTTTTTCAACAGCTACATTGCGCTTCCCGATTTCCCTGAGCATCCAGCCAACTGCTTTGTGTATCAAATCTTCCTCATCGTTAAGGAACTGCATGGCCAGCTTGAGCGCATCATCAAACTGATTCTTCCCGATGAAATGGAAGGTGGAGATTACGGCGATTCGCCTCTCCCAGACACTGGCGGATTTTGCCAGCTTATACAGAATTTGCTTGTCTCTGGATTCAAGGTAGCCACCGACTATGTAGCTGGCTGAGCTATCCACCAGATCCCAATTGTTGATGCGATGAGTATTATTCAAATACAAATTGTAAATAGCCGTTTTTTCTTTCTCGTCGCCCTTTGCGAATTTTCGAACCAGAAGCAGCAGCGCGAACAAACGCTCCTCGTGAAAGGCCGACACCAACAGCATCTGAATATCTTCCAGTGAAATCGCCTCACTTTTTTTCACCTGTGTCCTGATATCAGGAACACGGATACCCAGAAACCGATCTCCCTCACCGTACTCGCCCGGCCCCGTTTTGAAGTAACGCACTGAATGCTCCGCTCTCACAGGATCGGCCAGGTTTCTCAGCAGCTTGCTGATTTCTTGCGTTGTCATTTCTGATGTCGATTAGTCAAAACAATTCGAGCCTGAGCTGCCCCCATTAGCCCCCATTTAACTCATTTCAAGCCTATCAGCCAGTCGATCAAGCAGGCTGAAAGCGGCAAGTAAACTGTTTCTGAGATCACGCCTGCGACGGCTTCCTTCCAGGAATAATCAAGTCCGATGACTTGCCCGATCTCACCGATGACAAACATCAACCACCATATGGATGCATAGAGCAGCCACTGCCCACTCAGCGAACTGCGCGCCAAATAAAAGATCAGCACAAAGGCTGCCGCCGTTCCGGTTTTGGAAACCAGCACACTCAGCAGAAACTGCGCCGGGGATACGCCTGCTGGCGTCTTCAATCCCGCCACGACAGAGCCAATACCGTAAACCAGGACAGGCACGATATAGATGATGGCTAACACCAGAACGATGCTCAGTATTACTTTTTCCATTGAAGGTCCGCCTTTCATCTACGGAACACAGATACCTGTTGCGATGCTGAAAATCATCTAGCCGACCTCCCACCGCCGGTGGCGGTGGGGTTAAAGTGAGTTTGCGAACTTGCAATAACCACAGGAGGCCAAAATGAAGTATAGCGGAATTGATTTGCATTCGAACAATAGCGTGGTGACGGTGACAGACGAAGAGGATCGCGTGGTTGCGGAGAAGCGACTACCGAATGATCTAACGAGGATCATCGGCTTCCTGCTGCCGTGGCGTGAAGAAATGGTTGCGGTTGTTGTGGAGTCCACCTACAACTGGTACTGGCTGGTTGACGGATTACAGGAGGCGGGATTTGTGGTGAAGCTGGCCAACACCGCAGCCATCAAGAAATACGATGGCCTCAAGCACAGCGGCGACGAGGCCGATGCCCGGCAACTGGCCCATCTGCTGCGGCTGGGCATCCTGCCCACCGGCACGATCCTGCCGCCGGAACAGCGGGCAGTGCGTGATCTGGCGAGGAAGCGCATGCAACTGGTGCGCAGCCGCACCCGCCACATATTGGCTATCGAAAATATTGTAGCACGGCAACAAGGAGCAAAGATTGGTGGCACCCGGATCAAGCGGTTAACGGCTGACGCGGTGGATCAAATAGGACTTCCGGTAGATGTGGCGTTTGCGATCAAGAGCAACCTCGCGGTTGTCATCACGCTTAACGCGCAAATCGACCTGCTGGAAAAGCGCTTGCAAGAAAAGGTGGTGAAGCAGATGGAATACACCTTGCTGATTAGCGTACCCGGTATAGGGCAAATTCTGGCGACCATCATCCTGCTGGAGATCGGATCCATCGACCGCTTTGCCGAAGTTGGCAACTTCGCCTCCTACGCGCGCTGTGTCGATAGCCAGCACATGAGCAACAACAAGAAGAAGGGTGAAGGCAACACCAAGAACGGCAACAAGTATCTGGCTTGGGCATTTATCGAAGCGGCCAACTATGCGCACCGCTTTTGCGCCGAGGCCAAACGGTTTTACGAACGCAAGAAAGCGAAGACGAGCACGGCTGTTGCCACCAAGGCGCTGGCGCATAAGCTGGCACGGGCGTGTTACCACATCCTGAAGGAGCAGAAGCCCTTTGATGTGACGCGCTGTTTTGCATGAGTTACGACGACGGCGGCAAGCCCGGTAAAGGGGTTGGTGCGATAGCCAGGAAGCTGGATGGGATGCCGTTCGCCGTCACCCGAGCAGTAAAAGCGGATCGCCTGCAACGCGAGCCAGCAAGGGGTTGGTGCCGGAATATGGCAACCACGAATCTGTGATTACACAATTGGACACGAAGCGGTACCAACGTTCTTCTGGGGCGGCAAAGCCGCCAGGGCGGAAGCAGAACACCGCTGATCGCTTGATCCTGATGGGTGACTGGCGCGATTCGTTCGCAGCCATGATTTGAAGAAACGGATGCGGTTCAATCACTGCAACGGTGATGTTGAAAGTTATTCCAGATGGTGCAGATACCTGGATGTTAATAGTTGATTTATTGAATCTCTTCAACCTCTGCGAGATCAACTCCCCCCACCCCCTAGGGGCGAAGGCTGGCTTCAAGCCAGCGGATTGATGGACGCAGTTTATACCCGGCCACTTGTGACTGGGTATTTTTTGCGCCGTAATACTCAGTAGTCTTGCAGCGGGAATAGGCTCAGAGCGCGATGGGTGCGGATGCCGGCTTGGATGGCTGCGGTTTTCAGACCGATGCGGGCAATCTGCTCAATCTTATGGATTCGACTGTTGAATGCGAACAGATTCAGGCAGCCCGAACGGTCTGGTCAAAGTCACATTAACGGCGCATTGAGTCGAAGAATTCAGCGTTGTTTTTGGTCGCCTTGATTTTGTCGAGCAGGAACTCCATCGCTTCCAGTTCGTCCATCGGGTAGAGCAATTTACGCAGCAGCCAGATTCTTTGCAGGATGTCCTGCTTGATCAGCAATTCTTCCTTGCGCGTGCCGGATCGGTTGACGTTGATCGCCGGGTAGATGCGCTTCTCGGCCATGCGTCGGTCCAGGTGGATTTCCATGTTGCCGGTGCCCTTGAATTCCTCGTAGATCACATCGTCCATGCGCGAGCCGGTATCCACCAGCGCGGTGGCGATGATGGTCAGCGATCCGCCTTCCTCGATGTTGCGAGCCGCGCCGAAGAAACGCTTGGGGCGATGCAACGCGTTGGCATCCACGCCGCCGGTCAATACCTTGCCGGAAGAGGGGATCACGGTGTTGTATGCGCGCGCCAGGCGGGTGATGGAATCGAGCAGGATCACCACATCCTTCTTGTGCTCGACCAGTCGTTTGGCTTTTTCCAGCACCATTTCCGCCACCTGCACATGGCGGCTGGCCGGTTCATCGAAGGTTGAGGCAACGACTTCTCCGCGCACGGTACGGGTCATTTCAGTCACCTCTTCGGGGCGTTCATCGATCAGCAGAACGATCAAAATAGCGTCGGGATTATTCGATGAGATGGAATGCGCAATGTGTTGCAGCATCACTGTCTTGCCGGATTTCGGCGACGCCACCAGCAGGCCGCGCTGTCCTTTGCCGATTGGCGCGACAATGTCGATGATGCGACCGGTGATGTTTTCCTCGGCGCGTATGTCGCGCTCAAGTATCAGTGGTTGTGTTGGGAATAAAGGGGTGAGGTTTTCAAACAGGATCTTGTTTTTCGCATTTTCCGGTGGTTCGCCGTTGACCTTGTCGACTTTGACCAGCGCGACATAACGTTCGCCATCCTTGGGGGTGCGTATTTCGCCATCTATAGAGTCACCGGTGTGCAGGTTAAAACGGCGAATCTGGCTCGGGCTGACGTAAATGTCGTCCGGTCCCGCCAAGTATGAGGTGTCCGGCGATCGCAGGAAACCGAATCCATCCGGCAAGATTTCCAATGTGCCATCACCAAAAATACTTTCGCCTTTTTTTGCCTGGCTTTTCAGCAAGGCGAAGATCAGGTCTTGCTTGCGCATTCGGTTGGCATTTTCAATTTGATTGGCCGCGGCCATTTCAACGAGTTCAGTGACGTGTTTGGTTTTCAGGTCGGATAGGTGCATAGCGATGCGAGAAGGGTGATTGAAAGAAGAATGAATGGAAAAATCGAAATGTAAACGGTTGTGTCTAGGGTAGAAACAGTATTGTTTGGGGTGGGAGACGGCCACCCGCATGGCCTAAAGGAAGTTCGTTTTTGTTTTGGTTGCTAAGGGATGAAGCTATTTATTGTTTTGGTTGCTTAAGGGACGAAACCAAGGAGGCGATGCATGTGTGACAGTAAACGGATTAAAGGTGGCTGTCAATAAAAGCCGTTAATTGGGATTTTGACAATGCACCGACTTTCGTGGCAGCAATGTCGCCGTTTTTGAACAGCATCAAAGTTGGAATGCCGCGAATACCGAATTTTGCAGGGGTTTGCTGGTTATCATCTACATTCAGTTTGGCGACTGTCAAACGGCCGGCATATTCCTTGGAGACCTCTTCCAGAATGGGCGCGATCATACGGCAGGGGCCGCACCATTCAGCCCAGTAATCCACCAGCACGGGCAGGGGAGCCTGTAATACTTCTGCATCAAAAGTAGTATCGGAAACGTAATGTATATGCTCGCTCATGTTTTGCTCTCGTTTTGTGAAGTTTGACTTGGAATATTACGGCGATGGGCTATTTTTTATTTGCATCCTAACCAAAAACAGCTACGATGTGAAGTGAATTAAATCCCCTCCGTTTTGCTAATATATCACGCCGTTGATTATTGGAGTTCCAACATGACCTACGTTGTTTCCGAATCCTGCATCAAATGCAAATACACCGATTGTGTTGAGGTGTGCCCGGTAGATTGTTTTCGCGAGGGGCCGAATTTTCTGGTGATAGATCCAGACGAATGTATTGATTGTACGCTGTGTGTGGCGGAATGCCCGGTAGAGGCGATTTACGCCGAGGATGATCTGCCGGAAAGCATGCGCCAGTTCATTGCGCTAAATGCCGAGCTTGCAAAAATGTGGAAGCCTATTGTCGAGAAACATGATGCGTCTGCTGATGCAGATGAGTGGAGCAAGGTGAAGGACAAGTTGCGCTTTCTTGAGCGTTGAGATACTGCTGAAATTATGACTGTGCCTGATTCGTTCCTTGAGTTCAGTCCTTCTTGATCGGGTAGCCCGCCATATATTGTCCTGCCATGCGCGGGATATGTCTGATTTGCGTGGGCCCGATTTACGCAGAGCAACGGTATTGTTGCCCAACTACCATGTTGTTCAACCGCTGGCGCAGGCACTAAGCGCGGCAGCCAATCTCCCTGCATTGTTATTGCCTCAGATGGTGACGCTCAACGACTGGGCGCAATCTGTTCCGCTCGATGCTCCTGTCGTCACCGATAGTCAACGCAGCGCCTTGCTGTATCAACAACTGCGCAAGCAGAAATGGTTCGAGAGCGCAGACCTGTGGAGCATGACTCAGGAGCTGCTCGCGCTGTTTGATGAACTCACCCATTCGTTCAACACCTTGCCGCGCGATGCGGAAGCGTTTGCCGCTGCCGTGCAGCAGGCGTATCTGGCGCGGCAGAACACTGCGCTGCAACTGGAGGCGCGGCTGGTGTTCGAGCTGTGGCACGCGATGCAGAGCGGCGATGAACTTGATGCGGCGCGCGCCTACCAGCAGAGGCTGGCAAAGCTGGCGCAGCAGGCCGACAAACCGTTGTATGTGCTGCGTGCGTCGGACTGGGATGTGCTGGAGCAGCGCTTCCTCGATGAATATGCCAAACGCGTGCCGGTAGAGGTATTCGATTTGCGCGAGATGGCAGCCCTCTCCCCCAGCCCCTCTCCCACGAGTTGGAGAGGGGAGCAACATTCCCCTCTCCCGTTTACGGGAGAGGGGTTAGGGGAGAGGGTGAGCAGGCTGCGTTTCTTCGCCGCAACCAGCCTCGAACAGGAAGCGCGCGCCGCCGCGATGCAAGTGCGTCGCTGGCTCGCAGCAGGCAAGCACGACATCGCCATCGTCGCGCAAGACCGCGTGGTGGCAAGGCGCATGCGTGCCTTGCTGGAGCGCGCGCAAGTGCTGGTGGCGGATGAAACGGGCTGGACTTTCGACACGCTGTCGGTGAGCACCGTGCTGGATCGCTGGCTTACTGCGCTGCAAAGCGATTTCTACCATCACGACCTGCTCGATCTGCTCAAGTCGCCGTTCATCTTCGCCGACATGACGGCGAGCGAACGCAAGGCGGCGGTGTATCAACTGGAACAACTGCTGCGCAAACAGGGAGTGGTGGCAGGGCTGGAAAAATTCATCGCCCTTGCAGAGCACGAAACGGCGCTGCATCAGCCGCTGGCGCGCCTGCGCCAAGCTGCCATGCTGCTGGAGCAGGGCAGGAAAAGAACGCTGGCGGAATGGCTGGAAGCATTGCGCGAAAGCCTGCGCGTGCTGGGCATCGACACCGGCCTGCAACGGGACGAGGCAGGCGCACAATTGCTGCTCGCGCTCGATGTCTGGCGACATGAATTGGAAGCCGACGAAGGGCGTTACCGCTTTGCCGAGTGGCGGCGCTGGCTGGCGCAACAACTGGGCACGCAGACCTACCGCGACAGCAGCATCGACAGCCCGGTGCGCTTCACCCACCTCGCGGCGACGCGCTGGCGCGTCTTCGATGCAGTGCTGCTGCTGGGCTGCGATGCCGACCATCTGCCCAGCGTGGCGGATGGCGGAAGATGGTTCAACGATGCCGTGCGCGGCGTGCTCAATCTGTCTACGCGCAGCACCTATGCTGCGCGGCAACGCGATGATCTGCTGTCCCTGCTTGCGCTGAACGACTGCGCATTGGTCACCTGGCAGAAGGATCGCAACGGCGAGAAAGGGTTGCTCAGCCCGTATCTGGAGATGCTGCGCGACTTGCATATCCTGGCTCACGGAGATGATCTGAGTGAGTGTGAGTTGCATGCGTATCTTGCAGCAGAAGAAGGCCACAAAGTCGATCTACCGCAAGCCGTGCAGCCTGCGCCGAGCGTTGCAACGGAGGCCGTACCGGCAAGCGTCTCAATCAGCGCCTACAACTCCCTGGTGGCCTGCCCATACCAGTTCTATGCGCGGCATATCCTGCGCCTGAACGAACTCGACGAGGTACAAGAGGGCATCGAGAAACGCGATTACGGCGAGCGCGTACACGACATTCTGTGCCGCTTCCACGAACGCTACCCGCAAGTGAGCGGACATCCCGCCGATGAACTGGACGCGGCCTTGCGCCAGATCAGCGAAGAAGTGTTTGCCGATCTGTTGCAGCAAGAATTTGCCGCGCGCGCCTGGCTGGCGCGCTGGTTCGCGGCGTTGCCCGCCTACCTTGAATGGCAGGCAGAGAACGAAGCGCAAGGTTGGCGTTACGCCGAAGCGGAGAGCGCTTTCGATTGGGAGCTGGAAGGTGTGCGGCTGCGCGGACGCATCGACCGGCTGGATGTGAATGGACAAGAGAAGCGGGTGCTGGATTACAAGACGCAGAGCGAGCAAGTACTGCGCAATAAGCTGCGCGAGCCGGGTGAGGACGTGCAGCTCGCGTGCTACGCCTATGCGCATGAAGCGGCGGATGCGGCATTCGTCAGTATCGAAAATAAAAAAGTGAAGCTGGTGGAACCCAAACAGGATGTCCCACTACTGGCACAACTCAATGCCGAACGTCTGGTGCAGGTAATGGATAGCATTCGTGGCGGTACGGGCATGCCTGCGAACGGTATCGATCAGGCATGCATGCATTGCGAAATGCGTGGTGTGTGCCGCAAGGGAGAGTGGGTGAGCGTATGAGCTACATTTCATCTGCCAACACGAAAAACACAACGGCGTCATTCCCGCGCAGGCGGGAATCCAGTCAATTCAACAAGCCGCGAAGCGGACAAAGTCTAGTGGATTTGCTACGCAAGAATTATTTATTTCACTGGAGTCCCGCCTGCGCGGGAATGACGGAATTTGAGGGATGCGATGACTAACCACATCGCCCTCGACCCGAAACGCAGCATCGTCGTTGAAGCCTGCGCGGGCAGCGGCAAGACCTGGCTACTGGTGTCGCGCATCGTCCGGCTGCTGCTGGACGGCGCGCAGCCTTCACATATCCTCGCCATCACCTTCACGCGCAAGGCGGCGCAAGAGATGCAGGCGCGCTTGCAGCTCTGGCTGCGCGACCTGGCGATGGATGACGATGCGGCGGTGCGCCAGTTTTTCGCCGAGCGCGGCATCGAGAATCTGAGCGATGCGCAACTGCAACGCGCCCGCAGCCTCTACAGCAACGTGTTACTGGCGCAGCCCGGCATTACCATCAGCACCTTCCACGGCTGGTTCATGCAGGTCATGCAACGCGCGCCGCTTAACGCCGACGTGATGCAGGGTATGAGTCTGCTGGAACGCGCGAGTAGTGAGCAAGAGGAGGCATGGGAAGAATTGCTGGAGCAGATGCGCAAGCAGCCGGATGGAGTTGAAGCGCAGCACATGCAATGGCTGTTCGGCGAATGCGGCCTGTTCAATACGCGCAAACTGCTGTTTAACTTCCTCGCCAAGCGCGCCGAATGGTGGGCTTACACCGCTGCCCTCTCCCCCAACCCCTCTCCCGCGAGCGGGAGAGGGGAGCGCGATAGCGCGGGAGAGGGTGCGGTTAACTTCGCGCTGGACAACCTGCGCGCCGATCTCGGCGTGGTTATGGAATTTGACCCGGTCGCGGACTGGGGTATGTGCAGCAACAGCGAAGAGGTGTTTTTCGTTTTTGTTCATCAACTGGCGGGCAACGGAACGCAAACGCAGAAAGACAAGGCCAGCGAGCTGGAACGCGCGTGGACGGACACCGCACCGGAAGCACGTTTCGATCAAGTGTGGCCGCTGCTGTTTACGCAAGCTGATGAACCGCGCAAGATGAAGGCCACCAAGAACCAGAATGCCGATACGTTCGCCTTTGCATTGAATAACCTGCAAGCCAGCCTGCAAGCCGTGCGTGACACGCTCGCCGAGCAGCAGGCGTACCGCCTGAACGAAGCTGTGCTGCGCTGCGGCGTAGCATTTCTTGAACGCTACCAGGCGCTCAAGGCACAAAAGCAGCAGATGGATTTCTCCGATCTGGAATGGCAACTGTGCCGCCTGCTGCAACAGGGCGACCACGCCGAGACGATGCAGTACAAGCTCGACAGCCGCTACCGCCATGTGCTGCTGGACGAGTTCCAGGACACCAACCCGCTACAATGGCAGATCATGCGCGCGTGGTTTGATGCGGCGGTGGCAGTGGAGTCGCAGCCCACCGTGTTAGTCGTCGGCGACCCCAAGCAATCCATCTACCGCTTTCGCCGCGCCGATGCGCGGCTATTCGGCATGGCACGCGACTATCTGAAGAAACATTTCGCGGCACATGAACTGCACAACAACCACACCCGCCGCAACGCGCCCGCCGTGCTGGATGCTGTCAATGCCGTGTTCGCCGGCCATCCCGAAGGCTTCGTGGACTTCGAGCCGCACACTGCCGAACACACCGGCTTGCCCGGCCATGTGGCGGTGCTGCCGCTTGCCAGAGGACAGAAGACAGAGGACGGAGGACTGAACCAACCTGCTCCAGGCGAACTGAGTTTGCGCAATCCACTGACCACGCCGCGAGTTGAAGCCGAGGAGGGCGCGCGCCACAAGGAAGCCGTGCAGTTCGCCGATCTGCTGAAAACCATCGTCAGCGATTGGTCGGTGAACGAAGATGGTAAAGAACGCCATGCCTGCTACGGCGATATCATGGTGCTGGTGCGCAGCCGCACCCATCTGCAAGTATACGAAGAAGCTTTGCGCGCGCGCCACATTCCCTTCATCAGCTCGCGGCGCGGTGGTTTGCTCGACACGCTGGAAGCGGAAGACGTCCAGGCGCTGCTGATGTTCCTCATCACCCCTTTTGCCGACCTCGCGCTGGCGCAGGTGCTGCGCACTCCGATTTGTGCGTGCAGCGATGCGGATTTGCTGCAACTGCAAATCCCCCCCAGCCCCCCTTTTGCAAAGGGGGGGGCAGACACCGAGGTTTCTGCCGATTTTTCTATGCCCACAACCTCATCACCCCCCTTTGAAAAAGGGGGGCTGGGGGGGATTTGCAGTTGGTGGTCCCGCCTGCAACAGCTCACCGATCCGTCACTCGCCTTGCAACGTGCCACCGAGCTATTGAAGAACTGGCTCGCCCTCGCCGACAAACTCCCCGTGCATGACCTGCTCGACCGCATCTATTTCGAAGGCGACGTATTGGTACATTACACCGCCGTGCTGCCGCCCGAGATGCGCGCCAAGGTCGCCGCCAACCTGCACGCCTTCATGGAGATCGCGCTTTCCGTGGATGCCGGACGCTACCCCAGCTTGCCGCGCTTCTTGCAGGAATTGCGCGAATTGCGCGACAGCCGCGACGATGCGCCGGACGAAGGCAGGCTCGGCACGGCGGGCGACGCGGTGCGTATCTACACCGTACACGAATCGAAAGGGTTGGAAGCCCCCATCGTCTGGCTGCTGGATGCGAACGCGGAAAAGAAGAACAAGGAAGGCAACGATGTGCTGCTCGATTGGCCTGCCCACGAGCCGCAACCGCTGCATTTCTCCCTGTATGCCGATCAGGCATCGCGCGGCAAGAAACGCGCGCCGCTGTTCGAGCAGGACGCCGCGCAACAGGCCCGCGAAGAGATGAACCTGCTCTACGTCGCCATGACCCGCGCGCAACAAGCGCTCATTGTCAGCGGCAACGGCAAGGGAGAAGACAAGGAAGAAAAGAAGAAAGCGCCGTCGTGGTACGACCGCATCGCGGCAGTGGTGGGAAATCAAAAAGAGCCGTTCGGGCTGAGCCTGTCGAAGCCCGCTTTGAGTCACCCGAACGTTCACCCTTCGACATCGCATTTAGTCCTGAGCGAAGACGAAGGATCAGGGCGAACGGAAGGTGTGTCGATTCAGCTACCCGCCATCATCCCTACCGGAAAACGCGCCGCCCGCAACACGGCGCAACAGCAGCGCGGCATCTGGCTGCACGGGCTGTTGCAACACCTTGCTTCCCCTCGCCCGCAAGCGGGAGAGGGGTTAGGGGAGAGGGGCGATGCTCAGAGGGCAGAACTCCAGCACCGCCTCGCCATCCCCTCTACCGAAATAGATTCTCTCTGGCAGCAAGCCCAACACCTGCTCACCTTGCCGCAACTCGCGCGCTTCTTTGATGCGCAGCAATACCGCCGCGCCTGCAACGAGATGCCTTACGTCAATTCGCGCGGCGAACTTAAGCGCATCGACCGGCTGGTGGAATTCGACGACGAAGTATGGGTGCTGGACTACAAACTAGGGGACAGAGAAGATGCGGCCCGCTACCGGGCGCAGATGCTGGAGTATTGCTCTGCGATGCAAGCCGTGTATGCAGGCAAGATGGTTCGCTGCGCGCTGGTGTTTGCGGATGGGGTATTGAGCGAAATGCAGGGCGGGTTGGCGCAGCGTAACCAGCCATAAAGTAAAACATACGGCGCATCACGCTTTGTAGCTAATGCGCCCTACGCGAGTTCACTTTAGTCGGTTACTCACAATCTTGTTTGAAAATTTCGAGACCTGACCCATGCTCAAATGGCTTTGGTATTGGTACCCAAAAGACCGCACCACAGTGAACGATTTCCATACATCTGGACTTCCTGATCGGGTCTTGTGCGCGATTGGGCCGGTTAAGACAATCTTGATACTGCCGGTGGCACGCATCGCCTTCCGACAACCCATATTGTCTTAGAAGTGTTCGTTCCAGAAATTCGCACTTGTGAGTTTGTGCCTCAACCGTGCACGAGATCAGTATCCCAAAAATCACAATGAACATTTTCATATTGAAAGTGAGTAAATAGTTAATCATTTTGCTGATTGATATATCTTTGGACACTAACAAACTAAAAGGGTCACCTTCGAAGTTTGTTTAATCATGGTGCTCACTTTAAACATTCCCTAATATGAGCGCAACATTATCAGGATTCAAACCGTGTGGCATGAAGTAACAAAAGGCCGGGGCGCAACGCTGCAGATCGAGGGGCGCTTCGAGAGCGCGGCGTAAGGGTGGCTGGGACTGAACCGCGAACATGTGCCGCTCAATGTCTATAGTTTCAGACCGCCGTCACAGACGGGGCAGATGCCTCTCTTTTAGCCGGCTACCATGCGACCAGTTTGGCGCGCATGCGCTTGTAGTGCGCGCCGCGCCAGTAAACACTCCCGCACGTCAGGAAGTAGCGCCCTTCTTCACGGCATTGCCGCAGCAGTATGCTGTCGCTGTGGCCGTTATTGGCAAACAACGCGTCGTATCCGGTCGCGCGCAGGTAGCGGCACAGCCGCCCGAGCATTTCGTCGCACATAAAACGGAGCTGGATGGCCATGGCGCCATGCTACACTTCGCAAATAGCGGGAGCCACAAAGGCAGAAATATTGATTTGCTGCGATAATTGTTTGTCACCCGAAGTTTACTTTTTAAAGGAGACTGAAATGGAACATACCCTGCCAGCACTACCCTACGCTATGGACGCGCTGCAACCGCACATGTCCAAAGAAACTTTCGAATACCACTACGGTAAGCACCATCAGGCCTATGTCACCAACCTCAATAATCTGATCAAGGGCGGTGAATACGAGAAGCTGGGTCTGGAAGCCATCATCAAGAAGGCGCCTGCCGGCGGTATCTACAACAACGCGGCGCAGGTGTGGAATCACACTTTTTTCTGGAACTGCATGAAGCCAAATGGCGGAGGCGCACCCACCGGTGCGCTGGCAAATGCCATCAATAAAAAATGGGGAAGCATGGACGAATTCAAGAAAGCTTTTCAGGCATCCGCAGTAGGCAATTTCGGTTCCGGATGGACATGGCTGGTGAAGAAGGCCGATGGAAACCTGGATATTGTCAACATGGGTCCCGCCGGGACACCATTGACCACTGCCGACAAGGCGCTTTTGTGCGTGGACGTGTGGGAACATGCCTACTACATCGACTACCGCAACCTGCGCCCCAAGTACGTCGAGACTTTCCTCAATAATCTGGTCAACTGGGATTTTGCGGCGAAGAATTTCGCCTAGCTTTGGCAGGATCAACAATTCACCAAGGTGGGTTTCTTGCCATATCATGGACGATGTAAATTCCAAAGCGGGCTTTGACACGGGTGGCGAAAATGATCGCCGCTCCCAGCACAATCTGCGTCTGATATTTGATAGAGCCTGCCGGATAACTGCGCCGTTCTTTGATTCAAAGCAGAGCTGGGGCGGCTCATCACTAACCATGTATGCACGCCAGACCTTGCGCGAAACATTTCCGGAATTAACCCAGCAGGAAATTGCGATCCTGTTTTCAGCAGTGTCGCGATTTCACAGGAGCCCTCCGAAAATCAGCTAGGTGCCTTCCACCCTGTATATTTGTGCAACAATTCGCTTCTGATCGACATTCCTGAATATTTTCCATGAATCCAACCCTCGTATTTGACATCGAAACCGTTCCCGATATTGCCGGGCTGCGTTTGTTGCATGAACTGGATGCGCAAGTTAGTGATGCGGAAGTGGCGGAGATGGCATTTCAATTGCGCCGTCAGAAGACCGGCAGCGACTTCATGCCGCATCATTTGCATCGGGTGGTGGCGATCTCATGCGCATTGCGCGAGGGCGATAATTTCAAGGTATGGTCGCTGGGCGGACTGGAAGAAGATGAAGGCAGCATCATCCAGCGTTTTTTCGACGGCATCGACAAATACACGCCGCAACTGGTGTCGTGGAACGGCGGTGGTTTTGATCTGCCGGTGCTGCACTATCGCGGGCTGATTCATGGCGTGCAGTGCGCACGTTACTGGGATCAGGGCGAGGACGACAAGGAATTCAAGTGGAACAACTACATCAGCCGATACCATTCGCGCCACCTCGATCTGATGGATCTGCTTGCGATGTACACCGGGCGCGCCAATGCTCCGCTGGATGAACTGGCAAAACTGATCGGCTTCCCGGGCAAGCTCGGCATGGATGGCAGCAAGGTGTGGGAGGCGTACCAGCAGGACAGGCTGGACGAGATCCGCAACTATTGCGAGACCGATGTGGCGAATACTTATCTGGTGTTCGCGCGCTTCCAGATGATGCGGGGCGTGCTGACTCTCGCTCGCTACAAGAAGGAATGCGAATTGGTGCGCAGCGAATTAGGCAAGCTCAATCAGCCGCACTGGCAAGAATTCCTGGCTGCATGGA
>JACREA010000015.1 GCA_016218465.1 Nitrosomonadales bacterium
GGATGGCGCGTCGCCCTCTCCCCCAGCCCCTCTCCCGCAAACTGGAGAGGGGAGTTAAAGTCCCACCCCCGCGAGCGGGGGGGGGGTTGGGGAGAGGGTAGAGTTCGAAGAACGCTGGACCGGCAGCTACATCTTCGAAAACGAATGGCAAAGCTTCCGCACCCGCAAGAACCGCGACCTGGAATTCATCTCCGCGCCCCACACCTACACCAAAGCGGGCCGCTACACCGTCGCCGTGAAAGTGATCGACATTTTCGGCAATGACACAATGGTGCTGGTGCCGGTGAATGTGGGATGAGCCTGCGCGGATTGTGCGTTTCGTGTCTTGCACCCATATTTGTTATTCAGGCACATAGAAGGAATCTGTGAAGCGTATAGGAAAGAATATTCGACCCTATTTTGACAAAGCGAGAGACTCGGCGCTATTGGCAGTAGAGGTCTACAACAAGCCGGCCATTGCATTCAAGTCAGCCGGTTACATCGCATTGATGGTCATTGCATGGACTTCTTTGCTTCACGCTATCTTCCTTAGCAGGAAACGGCGGCCCTATCACAAGGGTGCCAATGGCAGATATATAAAAATAGATGGTGATTACAAACATTGGGAGCTAAAGGAATGTGCCAAAATGTTCTGGACCGATGCTCCTCAGAACCCTGTTCGTAAGAACCTCGAATTTTTCATTCCTTTGCGCAATAAAATCGAACATCGACATATCCCGGAACTTGATGCCGAAATATTCGGGGAGTGTCAGGCGCTACTGCTCAACTTCGATGCACTTCTCGGCGCAGAATTCGGCAAGAAACGCCGCTTGCGTGAGAGCTTGACGTTTTCTTTGCAGCTATTCCCAAGCGGCGAATCGTTTGCGGCGGCGGTCAAGGCAAATAAGAATATCAAGGACATTAAGAGATTTCTCGATGACTACCGGAACTCCATCTCGGCTGACGCCCAAAATTCTGGCCAGTTTTCGTTTAAGGCGTTTCTGATTCAGGTTGCAAACCATCAGTCTCAAGACGCGCTTGCGATCCAATTTGTCCAGTATGACAAGTTAACGGAGGATCAAAAGGCAGAGGTGAGCCGGCTGCCAGCTCTTATCAAACTGAAATCAGGCGGTATCGTTAACGCGGACATGATGAAAGCGGGAGATGTCGTGAAGGCGGTCCAAACTGGCTTGGGTCATCCGAAGGTGGCGCGAAATGGTAAGCAGGTCTCGAAGTTCAACTCGGACACGCACGTCCGCTGCTGGCGGCGATTTAATGTTCGTCCACCAACTAAGACCGAAAAACCAGAGTTCACGGACCAACGCTATTGCAGCTATGATAAGGCACACCGCGATTACTTATACACCCCCGCATGGGTCGATTTTTTGGTCGATAAAATGAATAACGAAGAAGAGTACCAAGCTCTATATTCTGACTAGCAATATCGTAATAATCCGTAGCAGATCACGATTTATTGCAGGTCAGCATGACGCTCAGTGAAACACTTGAGCAATCCTGCGCATCAGCACATCCTGCAGTTCCAGCCAGGTTACTTGCTAAAACATCTCCTGCTGCCTCGATAACTCTTCGGGGTCCACACCCGAGCGCAGCATCCCAATTATGATGAATGTCTTCGGATGCGAGGCCATGGTGCCCATGATGAAATGCAGGTTGTGTGTTGGGATGTTCTCCTGATAAGCCTGTTTCATCTTCGCCAAGGTTTCTTCTTCGGTCTTGTACTTGCGCTTGTAGTAGAAGTAGGTCGCCTGTACTTCCCAGTCGTGAATCTGGTGCGTATGGGGGTTCTTGGCGCAGGTGCAGCGTGTCGGGTCCGCGCACGTGAACTGATAGGAGAAGCTGTGCTTGGGCTTCTCGATCGGCTTTAGTGGGTCTTCGAGCAATGAGGCCTGTTCGTGGTAGACCAGATCGGCTACTTCCTGATCTATGGCGTTGCTGTCCTTCGCTTCCTTGATGATGAACTTGATGCTCTCGGGTTGGGGTCGGATGATGCCAAGGCTGCGTCCGGTGGTCTTGTTCTCCTCGATCAGAATTCCAATCGACGGAGCGATGAAGGGTCGCCAGAGCTTGACCTTCGCCTCTTCGGAAATCCCGCCGTGCTGGATCAGCCGGATCGAGCCTTCATCGACACGGTGGCTTTCGGGCCGTGTGTCCGAGGAAGCCTTGGTGGTCGTCATTTCGACAAGATCGTAGCGATCAAATTGATCGCCCTTGGGTAGCCGGCGATAGCGGATCGGATAGAGCCGGAGTAGCTCCCGGCCATCCTCGGTGACGCCGGCACAGCAGACGGTCTCTTCGTGCTTCGTGCTAGGCTGCGGAAACGCCTTGACGAGGATACGAACGCGCCGCTTTTGATGCTTCCCTTGCATGGTCATCCACCCCCAAATGGATCGGTGTCTTGCCCAGCAGCTCGGCCAAGGCATTGGCGACCGAGCGTCGATGGCACTCTTCGTGATCCTTCTCGTAACACATTAATGCGACGTTTCCCTTAAGTTCTTCGGCGAGCGTTTCCAGCAACTCTGACTGTTCGATCAAGTGCCGATCAAACTCGCGGAAGAAGCGCGGATAGTTGCCGTCCTCGCGCAGTTGGTGCCGGATCGTCTTGGGCGAACCCAATTGCTTCTCGTGGCGGTAGCGTATCCCGGCCTCGGTCAAGGCGCCGCCAAGGGCGGTCTTGGAAAATCCCTTGCGTCGCGAGATCGGTAGCTCGCGGACATCCAACAGTACGTCTATCTTGGCCGTTTTGAGCACACGCATGAAATCATCCAACGCAGCCACCTCGTAGCCGATGGTAAAAAGCTTTTTCATTTCGTCCCTTGAAACTGCTTGTGTTGTTTAAAAATCGTATTTAAATACTAGCAGATTCCCAGGGCACTAGCCTGAACAAAAATGTGACTGTGCCAATATAAGGTGCCAAACTCGAATTGATTTTTTGATCGCAAACGAACGAATTGATCGCCGACTTGCCAAGGCAATACCTCAATTGGTTCGCTTGCGTGTGCTTCCTGCCCGGCGGGGAGGCCTCAGGGCCAAGCTCTAAATAACGCGCTGCATTTAAGACACCACCGCATTTCCTCCTGTTTCTCACCAATACTGCCTTAGCGCGGCACGTTTCCGGGGATGCCGCTGCGCTATAATCGCACTGTTCCAAAATGGAATATTTGAAAGAGGTTATGGACAAGCAATTGCGCGAAGCTGCGTTGCAGTACCACCGCCAGACGCCGGCGGGCAAAATTTCGGTGAATGCCACCAAGCCGATGATTACCCAGCGCGATCTTGCGCTGGCTTATTCGCCGGGTGTGGCGGCGGCCTGCGAACTCATCGCGGAGAATCCGGCTGAGGTGCGCAACATGACTGCGCGCGGCAATCTGGTTGCCGTCATTACCAACGGCACAGCGGTGCTGGGCCTGGGGGCGATCGGGCCGCTGGCTGCCAAGCCGGTGATGGAAGGCAAGGGTGTGCTGTTCAAGAAATTTGCTGGCATCGACGTGTTCGACCTGGAAATCGACGAGCGCGATCCCGACAGGCTGGTGGATATCATTGCCGCGCTGGAGCCGACTTTCGGCGGCATCAATCTGGAAGACATCAAATCGCCGGAGTGTTTTTACATCGAACGCAAGCTGCGCGAGCGGATGGAGATTCCGGTGTTCCACGACGACCAGCACGGCACGGCGATCATCGTCGGCGCCGCGCTGCTGAACGGCCTCAAGGTCGTGGGCAAGGACATCGCCAGGATCAGGCTGGTGGCCTCCGGTGCGGGCGCGGCGGCCTTGGCTTGCCTGGACATGCTGGTCAGCCTCGGCGTGCGCCTCGAGAATATCGTTGTCACTGACATCAAGGGTGTGGTCTATCAGGGGCGCATCGAGGAAATGGATGAAAACAAGGCGCGCTATGCGGTAAAGACTACCGCGCGCAGCCTGGTTGAGGTGATCGCCGGAGCGGATGTGTTCCTAGGTTTGTCAGTAGGCGATGTGCTGAAGCAGGAAATGGTCAAACAGATGGCAGTCAGGCCGCTGATCTTCGCGCTGGCCAATCCGAACCCGGAGATATTACCGGAGCTTGCAAAGGCAGTGCGGCCTGACGCGATCCTGGCGACTGGGCGTTCCGACTATCCTAACCAGGTCAACAACGCGCTGTGCTTCCCTTATATTTTCCGTGGCGCACTGGACGTGGGCGCTTCCGCGATCAATGAGGCGATGAAGCTCGCTGCAGTCCACGCGATAGCCGAGCTGGCCGAAGCCGAGCAATCCGATGCGGTAACGGCGGTGTATGGCGAGGAAAGCATGAGTTTCGGCCCGGACCATCTGATTCCCAAGCCGTTCGATCCACGCCTGATCACTCGGATCGCTCCAGCCGTGGCGCAGGCCGCGATGGATAGCGGTGTGGCTGAGCGCCCTATTGCCGACATCGCCGCGTATCGCGAACGGCTGGACAGTTTCGTGTATCAGTCCAACATGCTGATGAAGCCTGTGTTCGAGGCCGCGAGGCAGGCTCCGAAACGACTGGTTTATGCGGAGGGAGAAGACCCGCGCGTGCTGCATGCGGTGCAGACAGTGGTGGATGAAGGCATCGCCTATCCGATATTGGTCGGGCGTCCTGCGGTGATCGAGCAGCGCATTGCCAAGCTGGGTTTGCGCATCCGATCTGGTGAACATTTTGAGCTGGTGAATCCGGAAAGCGATCCGCGCTACCGCGAATACTGGAGCGAATACCACCGGCTGATGCAGCGGCACGGCGTTACGCCGGATTCGGCCAAACGCGAGCTACGCCGGCGCAATACCTTGATCGCAGCGATGCTGGTTCACAAAGGCGCGGCAGATGCGATGTTGTGCGGGACGGTTTCGCAGGCGCTCGGGCATCTGCGCTATATCGATGAAGTGATCGGACACAGGCCGGGCGTGAATGTTTATGCGGCGATGAACATCTTGCTGCTGCCCAAGCATACCTTGTTCATTTGCGACACTCATGTCAATCTTGACCCGAGTGCGGAACAAGTGGCCGAAATGACCATGCTGGCTGCCGAGGAGGTGCGCCGCTTCGGTTTGGTGCCGAAGGTCGCGCTGTTGTCGCATTCCAATTTCGGCAGCCACGACAATTCATCGGCTCAAAAGATGAGCCGCGCACGCGAGCTGCTCGAGCAAATTGCGCCGGGGCTGGAAGTTGAAGGTGAGATGCAAGGCGATGCCGCGCTGTCGGAGAGTTTGCGTTTGGCGACTTTTCCAGATACGCACTTGAAGGGCGAAGCGAATCTGCTCATCATGCCGAATCTGGATGCGGCTAATATCGCCTACAACCTGTTGAAGATGACTGCAGGCGATGGAATTGCGATAGGCTCGATATTATTGGGAGCGAACAAGTCGGTACATATCCTGACGCCAACTTCCACAGTGCGGCGTATTGTAAATATGAGCGCCCTGGCGGTGGTCGGTGTAAAAAAATACTAACGGAGAGAAAAAAATGAATAAGCAGGAAGTCGCTTTACTGAGCAAAGAGATCGAAATGTTGATGAATGAGCGAGCGAGATTGCTCAGGGTAGTCGGCGCTGCCGCTATACTGGTGGCGAATACCGATGTTGAAAATTTGCCGGGAGCGGCAGTGGGCGCAGCAGAAATGCTGTCAGAAGCGCTGAATACCTTGCCCGAAGAAACGCTGAAAGACGCGCTGGAATCGGTACAGGCAGAAGTCGAGTAAAGCCCGAATGGAGAATCGCATTGGATTGATACTCACCGGTGGAGGCGCGCGAGCTGCCTATCAGGTGGGTGTGCTCAAGGCAATTGCAGAATTTTTGCCGCGCCACGCTCACAATCCGTTTCCAGTGATCTGCGGTACATCAGCAGGCGCGCTCAATGCTGCGGCTGTTGCAGCGAATGCGCAAAATTTCCGCAAAGCTGTGCAGTATCTGGCCAATACCTGGAAAAACTTCCATGCCAGCCAGGTATATCGCACCGATGTGATCGGCGTATTCAACAACACCGTGTTATGGCTTACCGGCCTGATGTTCAGCGCAATCGGGATCAACAAGCTGCACAATGTTTCGATGCTTGATAATTCGCCGTTGCTTGAATTGCTGCAGAACATGGTGCCCTATGAAAAAATTCAGAAGAGTATCGACTCGGGGCTGCTACACGCATTGAGCATCACCGCATCCGGCTATGGCTCCGGGCAATCGGTTACCTTTTATCAGGGCGTAAAAGAGCTGGTGCCATGGCGCCGCACGGGACGGGTGGGCGTGCCGACACAGATCGAGATCAAGCACCTGCTGGCATCCTCCGCGCTGCCGTTTATTTTCCCGGCGACTATGATTAACCGTGAATATTTTGGGGATGGATCGATGCGCCAGACCTCGCCGATTGGCTCCGCACTGCACTTGGGCGCAACGCGCGTACTGGTTATTGGCGTTACCGCAAATGGTTATTCAGATCAGGCAGAACGCAGCGATATCAGCGAATACCCTTCACTGGCAAAAATCGCCGGACATGCGTTGAATAGTATTTTCCTCGACAGCATGGATGTGGATTTGGAGCGGGTTCAAAAAATGAACAGCCTGGTCGCAATAATGCCTGAAGCGTTGCGCGAGCGCGCTAATCTCAGGCATATTGATGTAATGGTTATTTCACCCACTCAACCTATCGATAAAATTGCCGAGCGATACGCTGGAGATTTGCCCTGGACAATACGTCTGCTATTGCGTCTGGTCGGCGGAAGGCAGCATAGCGGCACGACGCTATTGAGTTATCTGCTGTCCGAGAAAAAATACTGCCGTGCGTTGATTGATTTGGGGTACCAGGATGCGTTAAAGCGGCAGGCTGAAATTATGAGTTTTCTTGGAGTGCAGTCTTCTGGCCATAATGAAGAGATGCCGCAATGACAGCTGGAATTGCCAACGAGCGAACCTGGCAGCTGATGAATCTGCTGGCAGACGGTGAATTTCACTCCGGTGAAAAATTAGCGGATCAGATGGGGCTGTCGCGCGCCAGCGTGTTTAACGCGCTGGCCGGAGTATCGGACAATGGTGTGGTGTTGCAGCGAGTGCGGGGCCGTGGTTACCGCCTTGCGCGCCCGTGGCACCGGTTGGAACGAAGCGAAGTGTTGCGCTGGCTTGGCAAGGATGCCGCGAAGTTCAACCTTGAAATATTGCCGCAAGCCACCTCCAGTAACACGTTATTGTTGCAGCGCGCGGGACTGGATCCTGCAAACGGGGGCTCTCCCAGCGGCAGCGTGCTGGCGGTGGAGCTGCAGACTACGGGGCGCGGAAGGATGGGGCGAAGCTGGCACTCCGGCTTGGGAACCGCGCTGACGTTCTCGCTGCTGTGGCGGTTCGATTGCGGGTTGAACGCTTTGTCGGGCCTGAGTCTGGGAGTGGGCGTGGCAGTCGTGCGTGCGCTGAAAAAACTGGGTGCGCAGGACGTGCAACTGAAATGGCCGAATGACATCCTGACAGAATATGGCAAGCTGGCAGGCGTGCTGATCGAGGCGCAGGGTGACATGCTTGGACCGAGCACGGTGGTGATCGGCATCGGCTTGAATTACAACATGCCGGCCAATCTGGCGCTGCAGATAGATCAACCGGCCAGCGCACTGGAAGATGTATGCACAGCCATGCCTTCGCGCAATCAATTGCTGGCGGCTGCGATTCTGGAGCTGGCGCAAGCACTGCAGCAGTTTGCGCATGGAGGGTTTGCAGTGTTGCGCAACGAATGGGAACAATCCCACATTCACCAGAACATGCCAGTGCAAATACAAATGGCAGATGGAAAGCTGGTGAGCGGGATTGCGCGCGGAGTCAGTGACAGCGGGGAGTTATGCCTGGAAACGGAGCAGGGTATGCGGCGTTTCAACTCCGGAGAAGTGGCCGGGAAAGTAAGGGGGCTGCGGCAATGAAATTGCTGATCGATGCAGGCAACACGCGCATCAAGTGGGCTTTGGTGAACGGCGGAGGCGGCTGGCTGCGTAGTGGGACATTACCGGTCGGACAGGCAAGCGAATTGCCCGGACTCCTTGCGGGTCTGCATGACAAACTGCAAATATGGGTTAGCAATGTCGCCGGTGAAGAAGTCGCGAATCTGGTTCGCAGTATCGGCGACGGGCAGTCTGTACAGACTCATTTTGTCGTTGCGCGGGAGCTGCAAGGCGGAGTGCGCAACGGCTATTCCGATGCCGCCCAGCTTGGCAGTGACCGGTGGGCAGCTCTGATTGCTGCATGGCGTCTATTGCAAGGAAAATGTCTGGTAGTGAACTGCGGTACGGCAATTACGATAGATGCCCTGTCTGGACGTGGCGAGTTTCTTGGAGGGTTGATAATGCCCGGTGTGGAGCTAATGCAGCGCAGCCTGGCAGATGCAACAGATCAATTGAAATCCATTCATCTGAAACCGGAGCAGAAAAAATATGCGCAGTTCCCGCTGAATACCGCCGATGCACTGTTCAGCGGCGCGATACAAGCTGGTTGCGGCGCGATTCAACGACAGCATGCATTGCTGGGCAACGATGCGCTAGTGGTGTTGAGCGGCGGGGCTGCAGAAGTATTGCGGGAATATCTTAACTTGCCGCTACGCGTTGTGGATAATCTGGTTCTGCAGGGGTTATTGTTGATATCACAGGAATCGAACACTTGATGAGAGCATTGTTCTGGATTTTGTTATTGGGGAATGTGATCTTGTTCGCGGTGATGCAGCGGGGAGGATTGGGTTGGGGCGAGCAAGCGTACCAGCCACAACCTGTTTTGCATGAGGAGAAGATTCGCTTGCTGGACGCGAACCAGAGCGCACCGGTAAAGGCATTGCCTGTTCCAGCTACAACAGCAACCCCGGTGGCCGCTCCTGCGCAAATGACCGCTTCCGCTCCGGTGGACAACCCTGCTCCGGGAGCAAAACCTGCAACGGCAGTCAGCCCGGAGACAGCGGTTATACCGCCTCCAGTAGCCGTTAAGCCGGACAGCCTGATTTGCCTGGAGTGGGGCGATTTTTCAGGCAATGATTTAAAGCGCGCCACGGAAATATTATCCGCGATGCAACTCGGAGATAAATTAAGCCAACGCCATGTTGAGTACAATAAAGGCTATTGGGTGTATATCCCGCCGCTTAAGAACAAAGCGGCGGCCAATCGAAAAGTATCCCAACTCAAGGCGCTGGGCATCAGAGAGTACTTTATCGTTCAGGATGCGGGTGCTATGCGGTATGCTATTTCGCTGGGGGTGTTCAAATCGCAAGAAGCAGCACAGAAACACCTCAGCGAGTTGCAAGTCAAAGGAGTGCGTTCCGCAAAGGTCGGCGAACGTACCAGCAAACTCAAAACGACCATGTTCATGCTGAATAATGTGGATGCGTTGATCGAGGATAAATTGGCCGAAACGGGGAAAGATTTCTCCGGAAGCGAGTTGAAGAATGTTCCCTGCGCATTGACAAGGTAGGGCGAAATCTGGAGAATGCCGCGCTCTTCGCGGTGATATAGCTCAGGTGGTTAGAGCGCAGCACTCATAACGCTGAGGTCGGTGGTTCAAATCCACCTATCACCACCAAATAAAAAACCAGCCGAAGCTGGTTTTTTATCTACGTGGCTTTTCAGACTCATTTGCCGGAAACCAGCTCCTTCAGCATCCACAAGGAAAACAGGATTGCGAACACTGCGGTTCCAACTGCACAGAATGTAGCTATGATTGCCATTATTTTCTCCTCCCAAGAGAATTATATTGAACCCGGACTGCAATCCAATCTATGAGAATCCTAGCACAATTTTTTGGGATTGCACGGGCTTTTTAATAATACTTTATTCGACTTTATTGCTCGGGTTTAAACCGGTTCTGTTAATGCTTTCTTCAATATTCGATATCCGTTTCCTTTCCATACGAAATCGAAGAATTGGCGCAGTAACACAATATTATGGCTGACATAGAATTGGCTATTCACGAAAAGAAACTATTCGCGTGCCCTTAAAATTTTTTATTAAAACCTTCGGTTGCCAGATGAACGAATATGATTCTGGCAAGATAGCCGATGTGCTGTGTGTCTACGAAGGCATGGAGCAAACCGACAATGCGGAAGAGGCGGATGTGATCCTGTTTAATACCTGCTCGATACGAGAGAAGGCGGAGGAAAAAGTGTTTTCGGATCTGGGCCGGGTGCGCCCGCTGAAAGTAGCCAATCCGGATTTGATCATCGGTGTGGGCGGCTGTGTTGCCAGCCAGGAAGGCGCGCTGATTTTACAGCGTGCTCCCTACGTGGATCTGGTGTTCGGGCCGCAGACGTTGCACCGCCTGCCACAGTTGCTGCAGGCATGCCGGGCTACCGGTCGCCAGCAAGTGGATATCAGTTTTCCTGAAATCGAGAAATTCGATTGCCTGCCAGTTCCAAGCCCGATGAGATTGCCGAACGGCGAAGGGACGCAGGCGGGTTCCGGAATGGCATTTGTCTCGATCATGGAAGGGTGCAGCAAATACTGCACCTATTGCGTTGTGCCCTATACGCGCGGCGAAGAAGTGTCGCGCCCGTTTGCCGACGTGATGCGCGATGTACAAGTGCTGGCCGCGCAAGGCGTCAAGGAGATTACTTTGCTCGGTCAGAACGTGAATGCTTATCGCGGAGCATACGATGATGGCGACACTGTGGATTTTGCCTTTCTGCTGCAGGCCGTCGCCGCACTGGAGGAAATTGAACGGTTGCGCTACACCACTTCCCATCCTATGGAAATGACGCAAAATTTGATCGATGTATACGCGTCCACGCCCA
>JACREA010000118.1 GCA_016218465.1 Nitrosomonadales bacterium
ATCACTTCGCGTACCCCGGAGAGTTGCGCGAGACGCTGGCGCAATTCTATCGCAGCGGCGTCATTCATTTCCGGCAAATGATACATTTTGGTACGCACCGCCGCCGGAGGCTGCATGCCGGATGCCACCGCCAGCCACAGCAGCAGCAGCGCGATGCCGAACACAAACACCGCATCGCCGCCGGCAAACTGCATCAACGCGCCGCCCACTGCCGCGCCAAAGAATGCACCTAAAAACTGTACGCTGCTATACACGCCCATCGCCGTACCCCTGGCAGACAGCGGCGCAATAATGCTGATCAGCGCGGGCAGCTTGGCTTCCAGCACGTTGAACGCGGTAAAGAATAGCAACAGCCCGGCGGTCAGCCCCCACAGGCTGTGTTGCGCAAACAACAGAACAATTTGCGCAATCGCCGCCAACCCAATTGCCAGCACAAATACCTGTTTCACCTTGCCCAACTTTTCCGAGATGATGATAAGCGGCAGCATCAATACAAAGCCTGCGAACATCACCGGCAAATAGACTTTCCAATGCTGCGAAACGTCCAGCCCACCAGCCTGCAACAAGAACGGCACGTGCATGAACACCGACATCAAAATCGCGTGCACCGTAAAAATACCGAAGTCGAGGCGCAGCAAATCCATGTTGCGCAGCACTTCACCGAAACGTTTTCTGTTCGCTTCGGTGTCGCTGTGGAAGCGCGTAATCACCGGGTCGGGAATCACGAATCGCACCACCAGCAAAGCCAACAACGCCAGCACGCCGGTCATGGCAAAGATGCCGGGAACGCCGAGAACGCCATTGAGCACCGGGGACAAAATCAGCGACAGCGAGAACGTGACGCCGATAGTCATGCCGATCATCGCCATCGCCCTGGTGCGCACTTCTTCACGCGTGAGGTCGGCGGTGAGCGCCATCACTGCGGCATTGATCGCGCCCGCGCCCTGAATTGCGCGACCGGCAATAACCCAATAAATATTATCCGCAGACGCAGCAATGAAACTGCCCAGCGCAAACACCATCAACCCGCCATAAATGACCGGCTTACGCCCGTAACGATCGGACATCCAGCCAGCGGGGAGTTGCAGAATCGCCTGGGTCAACCCGTAAGCGCCGAGTGCGATGCCCATCAGCAAGTGGCTTTCACCGCCGGGCAGATGTTCCGCATACAGCGCAAAAACAGGCAGAATGATGAACAACCCCAGCATACGCAGGCCGTATATGCCGGCCAAGCCAAAGCTGGCGCGGAGTTCAGCCGCAGTCATGGTATTTGTCGCAGGTAACATGGATGATATTGGAAAGATGCAAAAGTCGCGCATTTTAGCAGGTCGCAACGCTTGCCAACAAATATGCGCAAGTGCAGCGCAGCAGGTTGGGTATCGTTGCGAGCGAAGCCTTAGCCAACACGCTGATTCATACAGCCGGCTTTTCGACAAGGCCTTCAAAGCACAGCCATAAACCCAGATTTCGTCTTTCAGGCGAAAGTTTGAATCCTGTTTTTCAATAGGCTGGACACCAGCCTTCGCCGGCGTGACGAAAATAATCCATTATGGAAAAACGCTGTTGTAGAAGCGCAATTTATTGCGCGATGTCTCTGGATCGTTCGAGTGCCAATTTCACATCCAGGTTGAAAAAAATGAGTTCGCTCAGTCCTGCTGCTCTTTCGGAGTTCCAGCTTCGTCCTGCTTGCTCTTGCCGCCACAACATCCACGCATCCCGGCCTGAAACTTCTCGCGTTCCTCCGGCGTCATCTTTTCCAAACGCTGTTGGTGCCAGCGCCCGTGCCAGCCACCTCCGTGACAACGTAAACTTCCGAACAAAATCTTGCTCAGCACCAGCAGCCCCATGGCATGCAGATAGTCGATCTCCCTGCCTCCTGCGAACAATGCCGGCACCAGCCAATTCCACAGCGCCATCACTACCCAACCCAATGCGGCGATACCCAATACCGCCAGGATGAAAAATTTTCCACAACTTGGTTTGCAGTTCATGCACATTTCAGTTCTCCTTTATAAATCGAATTCATCATAAATTGCCTGTAGACGTGCTTGCAGATGCCTCACCGCATAACGCTTGCGCGCCAGCAGCGTGTTCACACCCACACCGCTCTCTGCCGACATATCCTTGAAACTGCGCCCGTCCAGCTCGTGGGCGATGAATACGGCACGCTGCGCCGATGGCAGCTCGGCTAGCGCGTCATATAGCGCCTCCAGCAACACCCCTCGCGCATAGGCCGCTTCCGGGCCGGCATCCTGCGACGGCAGAACTTCCTCCAGCCAGAATTCTTCGTCAGCCCCACCCGTCAACCCGGCCAGCGGCTCTTCCCTCTTCTTGCGGAACCGGTCGATGATGCGGTTGCGCGCCACGCGATAAAGCCACGCGCCAACCTGCTCGATAGTCTCGGGCAACCGATACGCCGCCACGAACTCAAAGAACACATCCTGCAGAATATCCTCTGCATCACTTTGGTTTGGCACACGCCGCCGGATGAAACTCCTCAGCCTCCCGCGCTCGCGCGCAACGGTTTCGGCGATGCGTTTGTTTTGGTCAGCCATCAGTGTGTAGGAGGTTAGTGTCGTATCCATGCCTGTGAAGACGTGTCACGGATGAAGATATTGTACGGATTGTTGAGAAAAGAATAGGTGTCACGTTGGCTTGTTCAAACTCAGTTAATTCCTAGGTGTCACCACAAGCGGCTAGACTAGGTGCTTGCCAACTAATTGCGAAGCGGACCCTATTCGCGGAACCCTGTGATCGACCAATTATAGGCAGCATCTGAAGTCTCCCCTCAAAGTTGCAACGCAGGATGATCATAACGCAGGCGCTCAAGTGCTGCACCCAGCTCGCGAGGCGGGAATGCCGCCATCCCATGCTGAACAAGCTGCAACGCCAAGGCAATCACCGAGAGCACTGGGCGTGAACGGCGCGTGTTGCTCTGGAACTGGAAGCATAGTTGCTTCGCTTTACCTACCTCCCCGATCAATCGCAGAACGAACGAGGCAAACGACCGATGCGTTTAATGTTGTGCTTGACGGCGACTGAGCCAGACAGACCACGCCCCAGATCGCTCAATGTCAGCCGGGCTGCCTGTTACCACCGCTTCGACAGCAGCCAGTAGACTTGCCAAGCGTTTTGAGTGGATTTCTGGAAAGTCGGCAGTAAGAATGCGGTGTAATATGGTCAGTGCATGCATGGCAGATTCTCCTTCGCAGTTTGGTCGCTACGAAAGAGACACTAAACCTGCCATGCATGTGCTGTTTTGGTGCGGACAGTACGCCCTAGTTTATTGAAATGCAACGGGGTTTTGAGGGGGCCCTCAGAGGCTGGCCCCATTTGACCTTCTTCCTCATTTTGTCAGGCAAACACTGACAGCAAGATTTCCCAGTCCCGTACACAATATTCAGAAAAACACCTATATACCATCCGCGCGGAATGAAGCACTATTTGTGCAGATGGAGTGTTGTGCGAAAATTTATTCAGCAAGGCAGGTTACCGCCTCAGCATCGTAAAGGATCCAGAGAAGGTTTCCTGTTTTATCGGCAAGGAGACCTTGATCCGGAGGCTATCGTGAACCGTAGGGATTTTTTCAGAAACCTGGCCGTGCTGTCGCTGCTTGTCACCATATCGGCTATTGCCAGTGAGGTGTTCGCTGCCATGAAACCATTGATCAAAAGCAAGGAAGCGTGGCGTGCGTTGTTGCCGGCAGAACGTTATGCGATTCTGTTCGAAGGAGGCACGGAGCCACCGCAAAGCAGCGCGCTTAACACTGAAAAACGCAGCGGCACATTCGTCTGCGCGGCCTGTTTTCTGCCCTTGTTTTCTTCCAGACAAAAGTATGACAGTGGAACCGGCTGGCCGAGCTTTTGGCAGGCGCTACCGGACGCGATAGATACTAAAATGGATTTCAAGCTGATTTTGCCGCGAACCGAATATCATTGCGCGCGATGCGGCGGACATCAGGGGCACGTATTCAAGGATGGCCCGCTGCCCACTGGTCTGCGTTACTGCAACAATGGGCTGGCACTGGAGTTCATGCCTGAAGGCGCGCCGTTGCCGGGATTGCGCACATGAACGCGCTGCACAAACTGATACTCGCGTGCTGTTCCGCAATGTTTGTCAACGTGCTCATGGCGTCCGATATGCCCGCCCCGCAAAGCGCCACCGCAATCTTTGCAGGAGGCTGTTTCTGGTGCATGGAAGCCGACTTTGAAAAGCTGGACGGCGTGATCGCGGTGGAATCCGGTTACACTGGAGGATCAGTGAAAAACCCGACTTATCATCAGGTCAGTCAAGGCAGCACCGGACATGCTGAGGCGGTACGGATATTTTACGATCCGCAACGCGTCACTTATGAAAAGCTCCTCGACCACTTATGGCGGAATATTGACCCGACCGTAAAGGACCGGCAATTCTGCGACATCGGTTCGCAATATCGCAGCGCGATCTTTTATCAAAACGATGCCGAGCAAAAATTAGCTCTCTCCAGCAAACTTGCTCTGGAAAAAAGCGCTCGCTTTCCGCGCATTTATACCGAGATCGTTGCCGCCGGCGCGTTCTATCCCGCAGAGGACTACCATCAGGATTACTACAAGAAGAACCCCATCCGTTATAAATTCTATCGGACGAATTGCGGTCGTGACGCTCGCCTCAAGTCACTGTGGAGTGAAACTCATTAGCACCCTGATCTGGTTATATTGATTCACAAAGTGCAGCATGAACATCGCGTGCCATGTTTTTTACTTATCAATTCATCAGTTGAATGTCAAAAAACACGCGGAAACTATAGCACTTATTTCAGTTCGCATTCTTCTCTGGTTTACGTACTTCTGAGCTGATCGCTCTTGAGTGGGGCGATGCAGATTTTCAGCGTGGCATGGTTAGAGTGAGCCGCGCCAGTATTCGCAAGATTGTTAAGGTGCCCAAAACTCAGGCAGGTGAACGCGAAGCCAAATTACTCGTCCCTGCTCTGACGTCCTGCTAGCTCAAAAGCAATTTACCTTCGAGGCCCACGGTAGGGTTTCTCATAATCCCAAAACAAACAGCCATTGGATTACTGACGGGCAGATTCCACGATCTATCCTACAGGCTGATCGATAAGTTGCGAGCGATTACAACAGGCAGGCCGGCGCTTGCTTAAAGTGTCGCAGGTTGCTGCTTGGCAGGTAAGCGCAATGTAAAACAAGTACCGCTGCCGTTCGACTTCCAACTGACTTCCGCGCCAATCGCCTCTGCCCGGCGCACCTGATTCGACAGTCCCTTGCCGCCTTTCTTGAGCGCGCTTTCAACCGCAAAGCCCTGCCCATTATCAGTGATCGTCACCATCACGTATTCGTTCACCACGCCGGTGGCAACGCGAATTTCCGTCGCGTGAGTATGCTTGATGATGTTGGTGAACGCCTCTTGCAGTATGCGCAGGATATGCAACGCATTTTTTGGATCGAGCCAGTCGAGCGCAGGAACATCCTTAACCTCCCAACGCAGCGCGATGCCGGCGCTCTCCAAGCGTGGCTCCAGGCGAAAGCGCAGCGTTGCAAGCAACAGCAGCAAATCGGCTCCCACCGGTTCCATCGAATCGATCGCCAGCTTGAGGTCGTCGATACAGCCCTTGAGTACCTGCGCCACCTCGGCTTCGTCCATCTTTCCGTGTTCCACCACGCGCAATGCGCTGACGAGCGAAGAGCCCAAGCCATCGTGCATGTCCTGGCACAGTCGCTGTCGCTCCTGCGCCAACATTTGGCGATGTTCGATCTCGCGCAGCCGTTCATGGCTATCGGCCAACTCAAAGCGCAGATCAATTGCAACACGCGCTGCACTGGAATTGCTACGGGCTTGCCCGATGAGGGACAGCATTAACAAGAGGGCAGCACCGCCAAGCGCATGAAAGGCGACGTCATTCAGTAAAAACAGCTTCGATACCGAGACGGCCATTCCGGCGATGAGAAACACAATGAACACTGGCAGCACCGGCGACAGCAATGCCATGGAGTTGGCTGCAACACCCGTGAGCACGGCGATCACTAGAATGCTGCCCGCCATGGTGGATGTATCCAGCGTGACCCAAGCCAGTGCAGCCCAAATCGCGCCGTCAACCAAATTCAATAATATCAGTTTCCAAACCAGGCGACGTGCATGCTCGAATGAAATGCCCGAGGCGAGGTGGCGGCGCGCATGGAGGTAGCAGGTCAGTTTTGACAGAATCACCGCCGCGCACCACATCCGCAAACCCATCGCGTTAGCGTCGTTGAACAGCACCCAGAGAAGCAGGGTCGCCACAAGAATGGCCGGGATGACCGAGTTGCCTACATTACCCATCAGCAGCCGCAACTGTTCTGTCAGGACGCGGTTCTCGGCAAGACGTAGCGGATTATTTTTCATACCGATTTAACCTTTTGGCCCGCAAAAGCTGGCTCTCCATCTACATCCGGCTATTCTGCCAGTATTCCTTGCTTGCGAGCTTCAAAAATCGCTTCGATTTTTGAGTTCACTTCGAGTTTTGAATAAATTCGCCGTACGTAAGTAAGTACCGTGTGGCGTGAGACTAACAGCAGTGCGGCGATCTCGTCAGAGGTAAAGCCTTTGGTGATGAGTTCGAGCACTTCCATCTCGCGAGTTGATAAGGCGGCTCGCGGCTTGTCTGTCACAGGCGCCGCAGAAGCTGGCACAAACTGTCTGAAGCGCATCAAAATCTGTCGCGCGATCAGCGGGCTGATCGGACTGCCACCGGCATGCAGGCTGCGAATCTCGAAGATCATTTTCTCCGGCGCGCTATCTTTCAGCAGATAGCCCGATGCGCCCTCCTCAAGCGATCTCATCACATGCATCTCATCGCCAAACACTGTGATCACCATGATGTTGCAGCTTGGCCATTTGGCATGTGCCGCCCGGATCACATCGATGCCGGAACCATCCGGCAAGCCAAGATCGACAAGCAAAACATCGGCATTCACCTCGCCCAGCATTTGCAAACCGAGCGCTCGCGTAGCCGCCGCCCTCAGCAGCGTCATGTCGGGCGCAGCCTGAATAGCCTCTATCAAGGCATTCTGGAAATTGACATCGTCCTCCACCAGCGCGACGCGGATAGGAGAACTGTTTTTGAGTGCGTGCATGACAAATTCGCCTTCTGTGAAATTCACGCATAGATATTGCCACAACTCCAGAATTTACTTGTCACCAGTTCTAGGGACAAAGGGAGAGCGAAGGCATAATTTATAGAGTCTCCCATAAGCATTACTTTCGCAGATGCACCGATTGCAAGCTGCTGGCATTCAAAGTTGATAGCGGCATTGCCCACAGCGGGCGACCATTAGCCTGCCCCAATGGCAATGTTTCGGTGCCATCGTAAAGAACGATTCCCGTCCTGAAAGACTGCCGGGCAACACCGGCTAATTTCTTCAGGCCGAGCAGGTCGCTAACAGAAACACTCGCGGCAGCCTTGACCTCCACACCGATAATTTCGCCCGACGCATTTTCAATCACAAAGTCCACCTCGTTCTGGTCTTTGTCGCGGTAGTAGAAAATGCCATATTCGCCCTTGGCCCAGGTGATCTGTTTGCGCAACTCGGCGTATACAAAACTTTCCAGCAATTGCCCAAACAGCTTTCGTTGCGCCAATGTGCCGGAGAAATCGGTCAGCACGCTTAACAGGCCGGAATCAATGAACTGCAACTTGGGTGTTTTCAGCAAACGCGAGAGGCGGTTGCCCGACCACACCGCGAGCCGCTGCATCAGATACATTTGCTCGAACACCGCGATATATTTGCTGGCCGTCTTGTGGTCAATGCCGACCTGCCCGCCAAATTGGCTGTAGTTGCATAGCTGTCCGGCGCTTTGGGATAAGGCTTTTAGCAGGCGCGGCACCTGATCCAGTTTGTCGAGACTGGCAATATCCTTGATGTCGCGTTGAATGAGAGCATCAATGTATTGGCGTGCCCAAGTCTTGCGGCGGCGACTTTCTGTGCGAATCAGCGCTTCCGGGTAGCTGCCTCTGACCACCTTCTCGACCAGATCATTGCCTACAGCGGGGGTTGTGGCAACCAGCATCTCACCGGCAAATAACGCATCCAGCCAAGCCGATGAAGCACCCGGCGCAGATGCTGTTTCGCATTGCGCAAGGGGGAGCAGCACCAGCGTTTCCATCCGTCCCGCAAGAGAATCTGCAATGCCGGGTAGCGCCATCAGGTTGGCCGAGCCGGTCAGCAAAAAACGACCGGGACGCCGATCTTCATCCACCGATTTTTTGATGGCCAGCAGCAAACTGGGGGCGCGCTGAATCTCGTCTATGACCGCAGAATCAATGCTGCGGATCAGCCCCACCAGGTCTTCGTTGGCGGCAACGCGAGCAGCCTCATCGTCCAGCATCAGGTATCTGCGCGATGCCCCGGCCATCTGGCGCACCAGCGTGGTTTTCCCCGCCTGCCTTGGTCCGCTTAACAGAACGACCGGCGTATCGGCCAGCGAATCCAACACGCGGGGCTGGATGTTTCTGGGAAAAATGGTTGGCGTTACGTCGGTATCAAGCATGGAAACCAAGTCCGCCTGATTGGGAAAATACTATAGTCTATTTGGGATTGCGTGGCTAGTGAAATGGGATTTTTGCACCTGATATCGGAATGCGCTCATACGCAACCGTTTCCTTGTCCCCAGTTCTAGGGACATACAAATCACAACGACCTCTCTACTATCGCCCCAGCAAAAAGCTCTTGGCTTTGCCGGAACAGGCATGTCCATCCCCTGAATGAATGACATTGTGTCTCAAGGAGAATTCAAATGAACTTCAGTATCGTTAAGATGTTGCGTTGCATCCCACTGGTAGTGGCCCTCTTGCTCGGCGCATGTGGAGGCGGCGGCTCGTCAGTAACACCCGTCACCAGCACCTACACCGTGGGCGGCACAGTCACTGGCTTGAACGGCAGCGTGGTGTTGCAAAACAACGGCGCGGACAACCTCACCGTTACTGCCAACGGCAACTTCACATTTGCCGCATCCACCACCAGCGGCAACACCTACGCCGTCACCGTCCTCACTCAACCGATAGGACAAACCTGCTCCGTGAGCACCGGCGCGGGCACTGTTTCCGGCAACAACGTCAGCAATGTCACCGTCACCTGCGCCACCAGCACCTACACCGTGGGCGGCACAGTGTCCGGTCTGACAGGTACGGTGGTATTGCAAGACAACAGCGGCGACAACCTCTCCGTTTCAGCCAATGGCGCGTTCACCTTCGCCACTCCTGTCGCCAACGGCAGTCCTTACAGTGTCACCGTCCTCACCCAGCCTTCGGTAACGATGAGCTGCTCCGTAACGAACGGCACAGGCACGATCTCGCTGGCTAACGTCAGCAACGTCGCCATCACCTGCGCCCTTAACACCTACACCGTGGGCGGCACAGTCACTGGCTTAAACGGCAGCGTGGTGTTGCAAGACAATGGTATCGACAACCTCACTGTATCAGTCAACGGCCCGTTCAACTTCCCCGCTGCTGTAGCCAGCGGCAACCCTTACATTGTTAGCGTCTTCTCTAATCCTGCATCGCAGCACTGTGCGGTGAGTTCGGGTGCGGGCACGATTGCCTCCAGCAACATCAGCAACGTGGGCGTGGCGTGTTTGAATAACCAATTAGGCGGGGCAATTCAAACAGGCACGCCGCTGAATTTAACTAAAGCCGTCAGCACCCTTGCGGGCGCGGCACCGGGCGCCGACGGCACAGGCGCGGGAGTCAGATTCAACGCGCCTTTCGCCAGCATTTCAGATGGAACCAACCTCTACGTGGCGGATACGAGTAACCACACCATCCGGCAGATCGTGATTGCTACTGGGGCAGTGACCACGCTGGCGGGAACGGCGGGGACGCAGGGTTCAGCGGACGGTACGGGCGCGGCGGCAAGGTTCAACACGCCTTACGGCATCACCCTCGCGGGAGGTAACCTGTATGTAACGGATTCGGGTAACTCCGCCATTCGCCAGATCGTGATTGCGACTGGGGCGGTAACCACGCTGGCGGGGGGTGTCTGGGGTTCAGCGGACGGCACGGGTACGGCGGCAAGTTTCAACACGCCTTACGGCATCACCACCGATAATACCAACCTGTATGTGACGGATAATGGTAGCCACACTATCCGCCAGATCGTGATTGCCACCGGGGCGGTGACCACGCTGGCGGGAACGGCGGGAGCGCCGGGGTCAGCAAACGGCACGGGTACGGCGGCAACGTTCAAAAATCCAGCTGGCATAACCATCAATAATGGAACCGATCTGTATGTGGCGGATTATGGCAACCACACCATCCGCCAGATTGTGATTTCTACAGGGGCGGTGTACACGACGGCTGGAACGGCAGGTAGCAGAGGTTCATCGGATCTCATCGGACAGAGCGCTAGATTCAACGGCCCTATCGGCATCACTGTCGACAATGGCAGCCTGTATGTGGCGGATCAGTGGAATCACACCATCCGCCTTATTTCGATTGTTGGCGGGCAGGTGAACACGATAGCGGGAACAACGGGTGTGTCGGGGTCAGCGGACGGCACGGGTACGGCGGCTTCGTTCACCCTCCCTTCCGGCATTACCAGCAACAACGGCAGCCTGTATGTGGCGGATACGTATAACCACCGCATCCGCAAGATTGTGATTGCCAGCTGGGCAGTGACCACGCTGGCGGGAACGGCAAGTGTGGCGGTGGATGCCACCGGCGCGGCGGCAAGGCTCGTGTACCCTAACAGCATCACCACCGATGGCAGCAACCTGTATGTGGCAGAAACTATTAACAACACCATCCGCCAGATCGTGATTACTACTGGGGCGGTGACCACGCTGGCGGGAACGGCAGGGACACAGGGGTCAACGGACGGCGCGGGTACGGGGGGAACGTTCCTCAATCCTTCGGCTACGTTCGACAATCCTTCCGGCATCACCACCGACGGTAGCAACCTGTATGTGGCGGATTCGAATAACAACAACACCATCCGCCAGATCGTGATTGCCACCGGGGCGGTGACCACGCTGGCGGGAACGGCGGGGATTACAGGGTCAGCGGACGGCACGGGTGCGGCAGCAGCGTTCAGTAATCCTACCAGCACCACCACCGACGGCAGCAACCTGTATGTAACGGATACAGGGAATCACACCATCCGTAAGATCGTGATTTCAACCGGGGTGGTGACCACGCTGTCGGGAACGGTGGGAACTCCGGGGTCAGGGGACGGCACCGGCACAGCGGCTACGTTCAACGGTCCTGCCAGCATCACCACTGACGGGATCAATCTGTTTGTGGCAGATACGGGTAACCACACCATCCGCCAGATCGTGATCGCCACCGGGGCAGTGACCACGCTGGCAGGAACGGCGGGAACGCTGGGATCAGCGGACGGCACGGGCACGGCGGCAAGCTTCAGCGGTCCTTCTGGCATCATCACCGACGGAATCAATCTGTTTGTGGCAGATACGGGTAACCACACCATCCGCCAGATCGTAATCGCCAGCGGGGTGGTGACCACGCTGGCGGGAACGGCGGGGATAACGGGGGCAGCGGATGCCACTGGAACGGCGGCGAGGTTCAACAATCCTTTCGGCATCACCACCGACGGCAGCAGCCTGTATGTGGCGGATAGGAGTAACGGCACCATCCGCAAGATTCAGTAAATTAGTGTTGAATATCGCGAAATGAAAACTGCCCGCTTCATGCGGGCAG
>JACREA010000119.1 GCA_016218465.1 Nitrosomonadales bacterium
TCACCGCAGCCTTGAGCCGCAACTGGCTGATCAGGAAATTGTATTGCGCCTGGAACAAGTCGCGCCGGGTGGAAAACAACTGCTGCTGCGCGTTCAGCACATCCAGATTGGTGCGCACCCCGACTTCATGCCCGAGTTTGCTGGCCTCCAGGACGCTTTCGCCGGAGGCTAGCGCTTGCTGCAGCGCCTTGACCTGGGCAATGCCGCTGACCACGCCAAGGTAGGCTTGTCTGGTTTGCTGCGCGACGTTGCGGCGGGCATTCTCCAGTTCCTGACTGGCGCGTTCGCGGTTGGCTTGCGCCTCGCGCAGTCTGGAATTGACCCCGCCCCCCTGGAACAGCGGCAGGTTCAATTGCATGCCGATGCTCTTGTTGGTGTTATCGCTGCCTACGCCGAAGCTGCCGCCATTGGCAACGTTTTTGGAGAAATTAGCCACTATATCCACTGTCGGGTAGTGCCCGCCCCGGTTGCGCTCCACTTCTTTATCGGCAATCGTGGCGCCCGCTTGCGCGATGGCCAGTTGCAAACTGTTCGCTTGCGCATTGTCCACCCATTTTTCCATATCGGCGGGTTGCGGGGCTTCCAGCCTGAAGTCCTTGCCGAGCGGCTTGAGGTCCTTGGGCACGGCATTGATCAGCTGCTGCAGGGCGCTGCGCTTGATTTCCAGATTGTTCCTGGCGGCAATTTCCTGCGCGCCGGTCAGGTCATGGCGGGCCTGCGCCTCAAGGGTGTCGGTAATGGTGGAGCTGCCAACTTCGAAATTACGCTTGGCTTGTTCGAGTTGTTCGGCGATGGCGGTCTTTTGTGCTTCCACCAGCTGTACGCTGTCTTGCGCGATCAGCACATCGAAGTAGGCCTGTGCGACGCGCAGCATCAGGTCCTGCTCGGCAATCCTGAATTGGGCCTCGGCCTGGGTAACCTGCAATTCGGATTCGCTGTAAGCCATCCAGTTCTGCTGGCGAAACAGCGGCTGCACCAGGCTGACACCGTAACCATGGCTGTTGTAGCGATTGGTTCCGCCAGGCAGAAAGGTCGCGCTGCTATATTGAATGGTGCTGTCGTTATAGGTGGTGTTGGCGCTGAGATTGACCGACGGCAGCAACGCAGAGCGGCCCTGCGGCAGCTTTTCCTGTCCGGCCTGCAGCGTGGCGCGCGCCGAGGCGAACACCGGATCGTTTGCCTGGGCGGCGTGGAAGGTTTCGAGCAGGTCGGCAGCCAGCACTCCGTTACTCGCGGAGAGCAAAACTGCAAAAAGAAGTCGATGTGGTATTTGATTCATAAAGGTTTTCGCACAACCGGCATATTAGGTTTATCTAATATACAGCCAATTGTGCAATTGCGCAATCCAACGCTAATTGTTAGAAAACAAATCGTACAGGCTGTTGCGCATGTTGAAGCGGGGCGACGCAGGTTTCCATGATGTTGATGGTTTCAAAGGTATCAGGAGCGATGCATGTAATCATCTTGGCCTGCATCACCGGCGCGTCACCGACAATAGCGAACAATCGGCCGCCGACGTTCAGTCTGTTCTGAAACTCTTCGGGTAACACCGGAGTTGAACCTGTCAGTACGATGGCGTCATAACTTGCACCCCCGCCCCAACCATGTGAAGCGTCGCCAATCTCAAGAGTAATGTTATCGCGGTGAATGGCAGACAGGTTTTGCCTGGCTGTGGCACTCAACTGCGGCACGATCTCAACAGAAGTAACATGCCCTGCCAGCACGGACAGCAGCGCTGTCAAATAGCCGCTACCAGTGCCCACTTCCAACACATGGTCGTTACGAGTGAGGTGTAATTCTTGAAGCGTGCGCGCTTCCAGTTTTGGCTGCCACATGGATACTCCATAACCCAAAGGAATTTCCATATCAGCGAAAGCCATGTCCTTCATGCCCTTCGGCACAAAATGCTCGCGGCGGACGTGTTTAAGCAAGTCCAGAACCCGGCCCTCAAACACTTCGCATGGGCGAATTTGCTGTTCTATCATATTAAAGCGCGCTTGCTCCACGTTCATCATCTTCTTTCCCCTTGCATATTAATCAGTCATTATTTGTTGGCAGTATAACAATACGTCACATCCGTCTCAACGCGACGCTGATATCAAGTACTGCATACTACTATAGCGTCGTACTTGATGTATGATCAAAACCGTCAGTTTTGGATTTTATCGTACGCGACTTGAACTTGGGTTACTCAAGTGAACATTCCGGGTTCGGTATCCCGGGTTGCTCAAGGGCGCGCCTCCTTACTGGCCAAATTTTGCTACACTGCCAAATATAGTAACCAAACCGCATCGCAACCATACCCGGAGTCACAACATGCTCAATCAAAAGTTTTTTGATGAACTGTCGGCTAAATTAAGCGAGGCGGTAAACAGCAGCCCTGCCAAGGACATTGAAAAAAATATGCGCGCTCTGCTTATGCAAGGTTTCGCCAAACTTAATCTCGTAACGCATGAAGAACTCGATGTGCAAACGCAGGTACTGGCGCGTACCCGTGAACACCTGACTGCACTGGAAGCTCGAGTCGCGGAACTGGAAGCGCAACGCAGCAAATCCAATTCATAAGTATGGGCCTCGCGGTTCTCTACAGCCGCGCGCTTTCGGGAATGGAAGCGGCTCTCGTCACCGTTGAGGTGCACATCGCCAATGGCTTGCCTAACTTCACCATCGTAGGCTTGCCTGAAACAGAAGTTAAGGAAAGCAAAGATCGTGTGCGCGCCGCGCTGCAAAATTGCCGGTTCGATTTTCCGGCACGCCGCATTACCGTCAACCTCGCTCCCGCCGACCTGCCCAAAGAGAGTGGGCGATTTGATCTGCCCATTGCTCTTGGCATCCTTGCCGCCACCGGACAAATCCCTTCCGACAAACTTGCAGAATACGAATATGCCGGGGAGCTTGCGCTGACTGGCGAGCTGCGCCCAATTCGCGGCGCGCTGGCAATGACTTATCGCGCTGTCAGCAACGGGCGCGCTTTCATACTGCCAGAAGCCAATGCCGCTGAAGCCGCGCTTGTGGAGGATGCTACCGTGTATCCGGCGCAAACGCTGTTGCAGGTGGCAGCGCATCTGGCAGGCAGAGAAAGCATTGCGCCCTATATCAGCCAGCCGCAAACTTTCCGTCCGCACTATCCGGACATAAGCGAAGTGAAAGGACAGACGCAGGTGAAGCGCGCGCTGGAAATCGCCGCAGCGGGCGGGCATAGTGTCCTGATGATGGGTCCGCCGGGCACAGGCAAATCCATGCTTGCGGCGCGCTTCCCCGGCATCCTGCCACAGATGACCGAGGCCGAGGCGTTGCAGAGCGCGGCACTGCAATCGCTGGATGGTGGCTTTGATGTGGCGAAATGGAAGACGCGCCCGTATCGCGCACCGCATCACACAGCATCAGGCGTGGCGCTGGTCGGCGGAGGCAGCAATCCGCGCCCCGGCGAAATCTCGATGGCCCTTCATGGCGTACTGTTTCTCGATGAGCTGCCGGAGTTCGATCGCAGTGTGCTGGAAGTGTTGCGCGAACCAATGGAGTCGGGGCGCATCACCATTTCACGCGCCGCGCGTCGCGCCGACTTTCCGGCGCAGTTCCAGCTCATCGCCGCGATGAACCCTTGCCCGTGCGGATATCACGGCCATTACAACGGCAAATGCCGCTGCACACCAGATCAGATTTCACGTTATCGCAACAAGATTTCCGGCCCCTTGCTGGATCGAATCGACATTCAGATCGAAGTGCCCGCGGTACCGCAGGATGATTTGCTCAACAAGGCAAATGGCGAAACCAGTATTGATTTGCAGGCACGCGTAGAAATTGCGCGGCAACGCCAACTGGCGCGCCAGAACAAGGCCAACGCGCAGCTTTCGGTAACTGAAATAGATGCTTTATGCACACCGGATGCGCAAGGTATCGCGCTGCTGCAACAAGCGATCAGCCGCCTCAACCTCTCCGCACGCGCCTATCACCGAGTACTCAAAGTGGCGCGCAGCATCGCCGATCTGGAAGAGGTTAATGACATCGCGACCAGGCATATTGCCGAAGCTGTGCAGTATCGGCGATTGAGCTTTTAAGGACGCGAAAATTATGGATCGTGCCTGATTGCCTCTATAACAAATGCCGAAAAGAAAAGGGACTCGGATAATCGAGTCCCTTTTCACAACTGTAATCTCTATTCAATGTTTGGCTTGACACCCGTCCTGCTTGATTTTAGCGGCTACCAGCCATATCAATGATCGCTACCCTCAGCTCTTGCTTCAGGACTGAATCTGCCTGGCTCAAGGCACGCTTGGACGTGCTTTCCCTGTCAGGAGCGTTGCTCTTGATGGTCCAGCGCCTGGTGCCACGCACGCGGCCTGTGGCTGTTTCCGACAGGGTAATTTCCAGGACACCGCGCTGCCAGTACCAGCCTTCCTGAAAACCAAGGTCTGACAGTTCCATCCGCGCCTGCAATACAAAATCCGGGTTTTGCCCTGTCTCGATCATGAATCCGGCTTTGGCCAGCGCCCCTGATACCACCTCTGCCAAGCCCGGGGTTGAACCGGCAGCTACTTGTGATGCTATCCGCACCCGTTTCAGCAAATCATCCAGA
>JACREA010000120.1 GCA_016218465.1 Nitrosomonadales bacterium
AATTAGGAATATGTGGCGCATGTGATTATGACAACAATCGCTTCCAACTTGCAAGCCGTGCGCGCCGCAATAATAGACGCGGCCACCGGGGCTGGACGGCGCGCAGATGAAGTCAGCTTGCTGGCGGTCAGCAAAACTTTCGCGCAGGATGCGGTACGCGATGCCTATCAGGCCGGACAAACCCGCTTCGCCGAGAGCTATGTGCAGGAGGCCCTGGGTAAAATCTCCGCGCTGCATGATTTGCCGATCGAGTGGCATTATATCGGGCCGATCCAGAGCAACAAAACGCGCGCCATTGCAGAAAACTTCGCCTGGGTGCACAGCGTGGACAGGATAAATATCGCCGAGCGGTTATCCGCACAACGCCCTGCGCATTTGCCGCCGATACAGGTGTGCATACAGGTCAACATCAGCGGCGAGGGCAGCAAAAGCGGCGTATCTCCGGATCAGTTGAGCATACTGGCCCAAGCCATCGCAAAGCTGCCCGGACTGAAATTACGAGGGTTGATGGCGATTCCGGCGCCCGTCGATAATGTTGCAGCGCAGCATTTGCCTTTTGCACAATTACGCGAGCTGTTCAACCAGCTCAATCAGCAGGGATTGAAACTGGACACGTTGTCGATGGGCATGTCGCATGATTTTGCCGCAGCCATTGCAGAAGGGGCGACCATAGTACGCATAGGCTCAGCGATATTCGGACAGCGGGAATATCCGTGAAAAAGCAATTAGCCACGGATAAACACAGATGAACACAGATTATCTATTGGGTTCACTATCCTGTTCTGGACACCCTTTTGGTGAATCAAGGATTTATCATAATCCATTGTTTTATCAGTGATAATCCGTGTGCATCCGTGGCTAATTACGGTTTTTAGGTTTAATGATTTTTGGAGCAATATTATGAACATCTGTTTCATCGG
Organism: Nitrosomonadales bacterium; assembly: GCA_016218465.1. GTDB lineage: Bacteria > Pseudomonadota > Gammaproteobacteria > Burkholderiales > Gallionellaceae > Gallionella. The sequence goes on from JACREA010000120.1 coordinate 921, forward strand.
CGGCGGCAATATGGCTACCGCGCTTGTCGGGGGCTTGCTGGGCAAGGGCTTTGCCGCACAGAAAATCAGCGTGGTGGAAATCAATGCCGATAGCCGCGCGCAGTTGCAACGCAATTTCGCAGTGCGGGCCGTGGAAAAAGTTGCTGAGGGAATAGCGGGCAGCCAGATCATCATCCTCGCGGTCAAACCGCAGCAATTGCGCGACGTGGCCAGACAGCTTGCTCCCATGCTCAGCGGACAGTTGCTGATCTCTATCGCTGCCGGCATACGCGCGGTGGATTTGTCGCGCTGGACAAACAGCAAGGCGATAGTCCGGGCCATGCCCAACACGCCTGCATTGATCCGGAGCGGCATGACCGGCATGTACGCCTTGCCAGCGGTAAGCGACTCGCAGCGCAAAGAAGCGCAAAATATTCTGGCGGCGGCAGGAGAGACTCTATGGGTGCGGGAAGAAGCGATGCTGGATGCGGTGACTGCGATTTCAGGCAGCGGCCCGGCCTATGTTTTTTATTTCATCGAGGCACTGCAGCGCGCAGCCCGCGAACTTGGATTAAATGCCGAAGAGGCGCGCCGTTTGAGTCTGGAGACCTTTCTTGGAGCAAGCAAATTAGCTGTAAACAGTAATGATGATGTCAGCATATTGCGCGCCAGGGTAACCTCCAAAAACGGCACGACCGAGCGCGCCTTATTAAGCATGGATGCCAATCATGTAGCTGAATACATCGTGCAGGCAGCCAAAGCCGCAGAAGCGCGCGCGCGCGAAATTGGCGATGAACTTGGAGACAAATCCGGAGAAAACCAATAATGCTCAACGAAGCCTTGCTGTTCCTTCTCGATGTCCTGCTGCAACCCTTTGCAGCATTACTTTTACTGCGCTTTCACTTGCAGTGGCTACGCGCGCCGTTGCGCAACACCATCGGCGAATTCGTCATGGTACTCACCGATTTTCTGGTATTGCGTGTGCGCCGTTTTGTTCCTTCGGTATGGGGATTTGACAGCGCAACGTTGCTGCTCGCTCTATTGCTTGAAATGCTTTACCAGACCGCATTGTTGTGGGTGCTGAATTTTCCGGCGCAGGGATTCCTGTTGCCGGGGCTGTTGGTTCTGGCTATGGTCAAATTGCTCAAGATCAGCCTGTATTTGCTGATGGGCGCCGTGTTCGCACAGGCGATTTTATCCTGGGTGAATCCTTATTCGCCGATCGCGCCTTTGCTCAACGCCATCACCTGGCGGTTCCTGCGGCCATTGCGCCGCATCGTGCCGGTGCTGGGCAGCGTGGATTTATCCGCGCTGCTGTTGTTCATCATCTGTCAGTTGATCGTAATTGTGCCGATAGGCATGATGGAACGAATCGCGGTCGGGCTGATGTAAATGGCCGAGTGGTATCGCCGCCGGGATGAAGTCGTCTCGCTCACGTTGCATGTTCAGCCCGGAGCAAAACGCAGCGAAATAGCCGGGCTGCACGGCGATGCGCTCAAAATACGATTGGCCGCTCCGCCCATCGAAGGGCGTGCCAATGAAGCTTTGTTGAAATTCATTGCGGGTATTTTTGCGGTACCGCTGCGCAACGTCGAACTTCATCAGGGCAGCCAGTCGCGGCACAAAGTGGTGTCGGTTTCCGGAAGTTCAATCGATCCGGAAAGCCTGATCTCCCGGCAATAAAAAACCGGCTTGCGCCGGTTTTTTCGCAACTTGATTTGCACAATTAATGATGATGTTCATGCCCGTGCTCTGCTTTTGCAGCTGGGGCAGGCATGTTGCGAATTCTGGCCGGATCTGTCTCCCCGTTCATGTTGATGATGTTGAGGTTACCGGCGCCCAGCTTCATGTCATCGGCAAAGTCATACACCGCTCCCACTATCAACAGCTCGCTGGTCTTCACCTTATCGGCGAATTCCTCAAGCGCGGCGGCAACCTGATTGTTCACATTGGTCTTTACGCCGTCAATATTCGCGGAACCTTTGGTAATGTTAATGGTGTCCAGTTCCTTCTTGATAGGCTCTTCCAAAGTAGAGTAATCGCCGCCCGCCGCCTTGATCGCACCGCAGGAAGAATGCCCGATAAACAGCAACAGCGAAGAACCCAGATGGTTCACACCGTATTGCACCGAGCCCTTGGCGGTAGCCAACTGATTGCCGATATTGCGAACCATAAACAAGTCGCCTTCTGGTGTCTTTTCCAGCATGTTGGTATGAACCCGTGAATCCG